>CAJORC010000447.1 GCA_905236615.1 uncultured Lachnospiraceae bacterium | reverse complement strand
GGGATTGTCCAACGTTCTAATGGCACGTATCAAGCCAGGTTTGTTGATCAATTAAAACTTAATGCGAAATAAAGACTCGTGGCACTCAATGTGGCACTCGGTCAGAAAGACATATAGCGAAAAGCCCATAAAATAAAGATTTTTTAAGGAGATATAAAACATTATGAAACTAGGAATCGTTGGACTTCCGAATGTCGGAAAGAGTACACTTTTTAATTCACTTACAAATGCAGGAGCGCTTGCTGCAAACTATCCTTTTGCAACGATCGATCCTAATGTTGGTGTGGTTGTTGTACCGGACGAGAGGGTAACACACCTTGGAGAGATGTATCACTCAAAGAAAGTCACACCTGCTGTTATTGAATTTGTTGACATTGCGGGTCTGGTAAAGGGTGCATCGAAGGGTGAAGGATTGGGAAACCAGTTCCTTGCAAATATCCGTGAATGTGATGCGATCGTGCATGTTGTAAGATGCTTTGAAGACGGAAACGTTATCCATGTTGACGGAAACATCAATCCGTTGAGGGATATTGAGACCATCAATCTGGAGCTTATCTTTGCTGATATCGAAGTTATCGACAGAAGGATCGCGAAGGTTGGCAAAGCCGTAAGAATGGATAAGACTTATGCAAAAGAGGCAGAACTTCTCCAGAAACTGAAGGATCTTCTGGAAAACGGAAAGATGGCAAAGTCTTATGAGACAGATGATGAGGATGAGATCGCTCTGCTTAAAGGCTATTCACTCCTTACATCAAAGCCTACAATCTATGCTGCAAATGTTGCAGAGGAAGATCTTGCAAATGATGGGGCAGACAATGCAGGCGTACAGGCTGTCAGAGAATTTGCAAAGGGCGAGAATTCAGAGGTATTCGTTATCTGCGCAGAGATTGAAGCTGAGATCTCAGAGCTTGAAGATGATGATAAAAAAGCATTCCTTGATGATCTGGGACTGAAAGAGTCAGGTCTTGATAAGCTTGTAAAGGCAAGCTACAGCCTGCTCGGACTTATTTCCTACCTTACATGCGGAGAGGATGAGTCAAGGGCATGGACTATCACAAAGGGAATGAAGGCACCTCAGGCAGCGGGCAAGATCCATACCGATTTCGAGAGAGGCTTTATCAAGGCGGAAGTTATCGGCTATGATACTCTTGTAGAGTGCGGAAGCATGACTGCCGCAAAGGAAAAAGGCTTAGTCAGAATGGAAGGTAAGGACTATGTTGTTCAGGATGGAGACGTTGTCCTTTTCAGGTTTAACGTATGAATCCGACAGATATTTCATTTCCTAATCTCGGAATATATCTGCGCGATGTGCCGAAAAGCTTTGACGTTTTCGGCATAAGCATTGCGCTTTACGGATGCATTATCGGATGCGGTATACTTTTGGGAGTGCTCCTTGCCGCCTATGACAGAAAGGACCGCGGACTCAGCGATGAACCGATATGGGATGCGGCAGCATGGGCAGTGGTATTTTCGATAATCTGTGCCAGAGCGTATTATGTTATATTCGCGTGGGATAATTATAAAGATGATCTGATGAGTATTTTTTATATAAGACAGGGCGGTCTTGCCATCTACGGCGGAGTTATCGGTGCATTTACGACAGTGTATGTCTACTGCAGGATAAAGAAAGAGCCCTTTCTTGAACTGTTTGACAGTATTGCATTGGGTTTCCCGCTCGGTCAGGCAATGGGACGATGGGGAAATTTCTTTAACAGGGAAGCTTTCGGCGGCTGGTCAGAAGGAAAGTTCTCCATGAGACTTCCCATAGCGGCTGTCAGAAATTCGGATATATCCGACGGTATCCGTTCACACATCAGTGCCGGAATGGATTACATACAGGTTCATCCGACTTTCCTTTATGAATCGGTATGGAGCAGTTTGCTGCTGATCACGCTTTTCTTATACAGAAAGCATAAAAAGTTTTCGGGCGAAGTGTTTTTCCTTTATCTGTTCGGTTATGGACTGGGACGTATTTTTATTGAAAGCCTCAGAACCGATCAGCTCATCGCTCCGGTCGTGAACATACCTGTTAGTCAGATTGTGGCTTTTGTATGTATGCTTTTGTCATCGGTGCTCATTATAATAAAGAGAAGAAAAACATCTCAGAATAATTCGTGAAAATCTGTAAATCAGCTAAATACTGTTATTTTGATGCCTCCCGGAAATATTTTGGGAGGCATTCGTAATTTAAAGGCTTAATTATTGGAAAAGATTTAGTATAATTATTCTATGGAAGAACCTGCTTAAGGTTATCATTAGTTACAATTCAGTCAGCAGCCAGCACTTTGCTGCTGGCTGCGTGAGAACGTGATGCGGGAGTTAAGTGATGACTTATCTCATGTTTTTTATGAGCTTAGTCAGAACTTATGCAGAGCTATCATTATATTAGGAGGATAGGAATGGCAAATACAGATGAGTTTTTTGAAAAAGTCATAACTGTAAGGCTTTCGGAAGATAGGGAGAGCATTGATATTATAGATCAGACTCTGCTCCCGGGAACGTTGAAGAGGATAGAGCTGCATACCGGGGAGGAAATCTGGGACGCGATCAAGAAGCTTAAAGTAAGGGGGGC
>CAJORC010000446.1 GCA_905236615.1 uncultured Lachnospiraceae bacterium | reverse complement strand
TTCTTTCAGATCTATTCCCGACTCTGCCGCCGATTCCTTTATCATATCACAAAGATACGGATCGTAAACACTGGTCATATCAGGAAATCTTACCCCGAGTTCCGGAATATTGGCACCTCTGAGCGGATTAGGCACAAAAGATGATATATGATCTGTCAGCATCATGAAATCGCCTGCATTGAAATCAGAATTAATACCACCGGACGCATTTGTAAGGAAAAGGATCTTTGCACCCATAAGACGCATCAGTCTTACCGGAAGTACAACATCGGTTACATCGTAACCCTCGTAATAATGCACTCTTCCCTTCATACATATAACTTTTTTACCTTCAATCGTTCCGCAGATAAACTGTCCTGCATGTCCGGGTGCTGTAGATACCGGAAAACCTTCAATATCATGATAATCTATAACACCTTCGACTTCAATATTATCAGCGAAATTTCCGAGTCCGGAACCTAAAACAAGCGCTACCTCAGGAACGAAGTCCGTCTTCTTTCTGACTTCATCATAACATTTCTTTAACTTTTCATAAACAGAATTCATAATAATCTTACCTTTCTTCCACGTCTGCGGAAAAGCCTTCATTTTCTATACTTTCAAGGATAGCTTTTGCCTGTTCCAACTGATTTGTGTTTACATACACCACACAAACCTCTTTTTTTCCTCCAAAGTTCCGCCTCTCGAAGAAAGATACCTTCTCCCATCTTTCAAGATACGATATTCTTGATTTTACAAGACTGTTTATTAATTTTTCCTTTTTAGCCTTATCTGTTATCTTTGCTAAAGCTACATCACTGTTTTGCATTTTTATGCCTCTGATCATTATATATACTCGTTAACGAGTATAACTATCAATCCCTTACTACTACAACTGTCCCTTCGGGACATGACTCGTATAAATACGGCATCATAACAGGGGGAACATTAACACAGCCATGCGAACCATTTGTCAGATAAATACTGCCTCCGAAACTCGATCTCCATGAAGCGTCATGAATACCAACATTTCCGACAAATCTCATCCAATAGCGCACAAACGATTCATAGTCAGGACCTTTAAGGGTTCTGTTGAGCTGCTTGTACTGAATCTGGTAAACTCCGCTCGGTGTACTGTTTCCTGCTTTGACATTACCGGTAACGATATCAGTAATATACTTTGCGGCACCATTCTCAAAATATGTGAGTTTCTGATTTGTCTTGTCGATATCAATATATGTTCCGTTGCCATACATGATGGATCCGACAGGTGCCGTAACCTGCAGATACGCGGGAATATGAAGTCCGCCCGGAAGCGTTCCCGCTATAACTGCAAGAATATAAGCCTTTTCTGTGTTCTGGTCAATCTGAAGCGTACCGTTATTGTACTTTTGTGCCAGCGCAGCAACAAAATTGTCGATCAGCGCAGGATTCACGGCAAAAGCCGCCACTGTTCCCTCATCAACGGTAAAGCTTGTCGGCTGTCCTTCCGGGATGGCTATCCCTTCAAATGTATAAACTATAGCCTCCGCAGCTTTTACTTCCGACGTATTGAAAACAACCGTCGAAAGCATTATAAGCATAGCCGCCAGCCCTGCCAGAAAATATCTCAACCTCTTCATAAATTCGTCCTCCCCTAAATATTATCCCTTGCAAACAATATTTACGATCTTACCGGGAACATAGATTTCTTTAACTATATCACCTGAAAGTCTTGAACTTACAGACTCCTTAGCCTGAGCAATAACCTCTTCCTTGGAAGCGCTGAGTGATATCTGAATAGTTGCCCTTGTCTTTCCGTTAACCTGAACAGCAATCTCTTTAGTATCTTCCTTCATAGCCTCTTTATCTGCAACCGGCCAGCCTGCTTCGAATACAGAATTCTCATGTCCGAGCTGCTGCCAGAGTTCCTCTGCAATATGAGGTGCAAACGGTGCAAGAAGCTGAACGTATACAGAAAGAGTTTCTTTATCAACCTCTCCGAGCTTGCAGAGCTTATTGTTAAACTCCATGAAGCCGGAAATTACAGTATTAAGCGAGAATGATTTAAGTCTTGAATCTATTGTATCGATAAGCTGATGACGAATACGAACAAGATCCTTGTCTGCCTCTACGTTCTTATCCTTGTTCTCCATTACAAGATTCCAGAACTTGCAAAGGAAACGGTAAACACCGTCAATTCCCTTGTCATCCCATTCGGAATCAAGCTCCGGCGGGCCTACGAAAAGCTCATACATTCTGAGTGAATCACAGCCGTAATCACGTACAAGGTCATCGGGAGAGATAACATTTCCCTTTGACTTACTCATCTTGATACCGTTCTTACCGGTGATCATTCCCTGGTTGAAAAGCTTCTTGAAAGGCTCCTGGAAATCAACCACTCCTATATCATAAAGGAACTTTGTCCAGAATCTTGCATAAAGAAGGTGAAGCACGGCATGTTCAACACCACCGATATACATATCAACCGGAAGGTATTTATCAGCCTTTTCCCTGCTTACAAGTTCCTTGTCGTTATGTGCATCAACATATCTCAGGAAGTACCATGATGAACCTGCCCACTGAGGCATTGTGTTTGTCTCACGCTTAGCATCACCGCCGCACTGAGGACACTTGCAGTTAACCCATGAATCGATGGCTGCAAGAGGTGACTCACCTGTGCCTGTAGGCTCATAACGGTCAACTTCCGGAAGTTCAAGAGGAAGCTCTTCTTCCGGTACAAGTACATCACCGCAGTTCGGGCAATGTATGATCGGAATGGGCTCACCCCAGTAACGCTGTCTTGAGAATACCCAGTCACGAAGCTTGAAGTTCTTCTTGGCATGTCCGAAGCCCTTCTCTTCTACGATATGGGGAGCCTCTTTCTTAAGTACTGCAGACTCCATACCATTCCATTCGCCTGAATTTATCATTGTTCCGACAGCTTCGGTATAAGCCTCCTGCATGTCGGGGATCTCCTTACCGTCTTTTGCGATTACCTGAATGATAGGAAGATTAAACTTCTTTGCAAAAGCAAAGTCTCTGTCATCATGAGCGGGAACGCACATGATAGCTCCTGTACCGTAATCAACAAGAACGTAATCCGAAAGCCAG
>CAJORC010000445.1 GCA_905236615.1 uncultured Lachnospiraceae bacterium | reverse complement strand
CCGGATGCTTTTCGGATATTTCATGAAGCTCGTTATCTCAAGCAGACTTGCGATCGTAACAGACCTGATTTACGGAAATTATGGTGAGTGCACAGGCTATCAGCTTTTGCTGGGAACCATTGCATATGCTTTTCAGATATATTGTGACTTTTCCAGTTATTCAGCAATTGCAATAGGGGCAGCGGAGATTCTGGGGATAACCTTAACTGAGAATTTCAGACAGCCTTTTTTTGCCGTTTCCTGTCAGGATCTCTGGAAACGATGGCATATCTCGCTTAATGCATGGTTCAGGGATTACCTGTATTTCCCGCTGGGAGGAAGCAGGAAAGGGACTATCCGTAAGTATTTTAACACTCTGGTTATTTTTACGGCATCGGGTCTCTGGCATGGAGCTGCTTGGACTTACGTTGTATGGGGACTCTTATCGGGAATCTTTCAGGTGATGGGATACATTCTGAAGCCGGTCAGACTGGCTGCAGCAGAGAGAATTCCGTTTAAAGGAAATTTTTATGAGAAATTTTCACATTCTCTTTCGGTGCTGGTGACATTTTTACTGTTCCTTGCTTCGCTGGTTTTCTTTAAGTCAGCAAGCCTTGATGCAGCCATAGAAATTGAGAAAAGGATTTTTCTTGCATTCGATCCGAAAAGCGTTTTAACTACTTCACTTTTCTCTTTGGGGCTGGGAACCTTGAACTTTGTAATACTTTTATTTGCGCTTGTAATACTTTTTGCTTACGATCTCTTAAACGAACGGACCGGAGATGCGGCGGGAATCATATTGCAACAGACAGGAGGGCGTCGATGGGCAGTATATTATCTTCTGACCCTGTTGATAATCGGAAGTGCAAATATCGGTGCTTCACAGTTTATCTATTTTAATTTTTAAATATATGAAAAAAAATATCTGCAGATTAATACGTAATTTAATATTGATATCGATTCCGCTTATTGCCATTTCGCTGTATGCCGCGTTATTTCCGATGAAATATATGGCGGTGGAGTATACCATGTGGCAGGAGGAAAAAGATTTTCTGAAAAATAGTGAAAACAAGGCTACTCTGATCATAGGAGATTCAAGGGCAAAATCAGGCATCCTTCCGGAAAGGGTAGGCGATAAGGTTTACAATGCCGCAATTGGAGGTTCCACATCTGTAGAGATGTATTATGCAATGAAGAATTACCTGAAGAATCATGATGCTCCCGAAAAGGCGGTCATTATATTTGCTCCTTATCATTTCTGTTCGATGGATAACTGGAAGCAGACTCTTTATTATAATTATCTTACGGTTCCCGAACTGGCGGAAGTAGAGAAAGAGGCTTTTAAGTATAGTGAAAGTCAGGTTCATTATCAGGACTGGATCACTGATCTTCTTTCATTTAAGCTCAGGCTTCCGAATAAATATCTTGATGCGGTTTATCAGGCAAAATTCAGCGGGAATTATGCTTCAAATATGGAGAAATATGATTCTGTGAGAAATGAATTCGGTTATACTGAATTCGGCACGGATAATGGTAATGATTCCCTGAATTATGAAGCACGTCACGAAACCTTTGATTACTCGCCGCTTGTTCTTTCTTATTATGAAAGGCTGCTGACACTGCTTGAGGAAAACGGAGTAAAGGTCTGGATAATACAGTCTCCCATAAATCAGGCATCGGCTGAGAAGATATCCGATGACTTTTACAGCGGATATGATGAATTTATGTCATCAGTAGAAGCTTCACATCCTGATTTTGTGGTTGAGCATGAACTGCCGGCTTATGACAATATCTATTTCGGTGATAATAATCATCTGAACCGCAAAGGAGCTGAGAAATTTACCGGTGAAGTCACAGCAAGATATGATCTGAACTGAGATTATAAGGTCAAAGCTTTGCAAAAATTGTAAATTTTGCAGTATTGCGGTATTATAGAGAAATATTGATTAATATATGAGGAGCACTTTTTTGATGAAAAACAGAGTATTAAAAGAAGTAATAGAGTGGGTTCTTGTTGTAGTAGTTGCTGTAGCACTTGCTTATCTGGTAAATCATTTCATAATCGTCAATGCGGTAGTGCCGTCTTCTTCAATGGAAACGACTATAATGACCGGTGACAGGGTGATAGGTCTGAGATTTGCATATAACTTTTCTGAGCCCGAACGCGGAGACATAATGATATTCAAATTCCCCGATGATGAATCGAAGCTCTATATCAAGCGTCTTATCGGACTTCCGGGAGAAACCGTTGAGATAAAAGACGGAAAAGTTTATATAGACGGAGAAGTTCTGGATGAGCCTTATCTGACGGTTACAACCGAGGGAAATTACGGTCCCTATACCGTTCCGGAAGGACATTACTTTATGCTGGGAGATAACAGAAATAAATCAGCAGATTCAAGATTCTGGAACAATACATATCTTGAAAGAGAGAAAATCGTAGGAAAAGCAGTAATTAAATACTGGCCCGGCTTCAAGGGACTGTAAGATAACAATATATAGATCAGGAGGCTAGTCATGATTTCAAAGAAAATGGAAGCACTTGTAAAGAATAATTCCGTTATAAGAGTCATGTTCGAAGAAGGACAGCTTATGGCGAAAGAATTCGGAGCAGAAAATGTATACGATTTTTCGCTGGGAAATCCGAATATTCCTGCTCCGGAGAAGGTTAAGACAAGTATAAAGAAACTCATAGAGGAAGAAAATCCTGTGGTATTGCATGGCTACATGAATAATGCAGGTTTTCCGGAAGTGCGTAAAAAGATAGCTGATTCTTTGAACAGAAGATTTGACACCTCCTTCAATGAAAACAATATAATGATGTGCGTAGGTGCCGCTGAAGGATTAAACTGCGCACTGAAAGCAATATTAAATCCCGGTGATGAAGTTGTAACTTTCGCACCTTATTTTGTCGAGTATAAAAACTATGTCGCTAACTATGACGGCATATTAAAGGCAGTTCAGCCGGACACATCCACATTCATGCCTGATATAGAGGCATTCCGTTCCACAATAAATCCTAAAACAAAAGCAGTAATAATTAATAATCCGAATAACCCTGCAGGTGTGATCTATGATACGGAAACCATAAAAAAGATAGCGGGAGTTATGGAGGAAAAAGAAAAAGAATACGGAAACGAGATATACCTGATCGCTGATGAACCCTACAGGGAACTTGTCTATACAGACAAAGAGGTTCCTTATGTGAGCAGATATTATAAGAACAGCATTATCTGTTATTCGTTTTCAAAAACCCTGTCCCTTCCGGGTGAACGTATCGGGTATCTTGTGATACCGGATGAGTGTACCGATCATGAAGACCTTTTCAGTGCGGTAACGATAGCAAACAGGGTCATAGGATGTGTGAATGCCCCGTCACTTTTCCAGAAAGTCGTTGCGGAATGCATAGATGAAAAAGCTGATATAGCTTTTTACGCAAAAAACAGGAATGCGCTTCTTAACGGGTTAAGGGAGTGCGGATTTGACTGTATCGAACCGGAAGGAGCTTTTTATCTTTTCATGAAAACTCCGACAGAAGATGAGAAGGAATTCGTTGCAGAAGCAAAAAAAGAGCATATCCTCGTTGTGCCGGGTTCATCATTCTGCTGCAGAGGCTATGTGAGGATAGCTTACTGCGTGGATTACAATACGATCGTGAATTCAATGCCAGGATTTAAGAGACTGGCAGAAAGGTTTGGTATCACGAAATGAGTTTTGAAGAAAATATAAGAAAAGTTATTCCCTATACTCCGGGTGAACAGCCTCAGAGAAAAGTTATCAAGCTGAACACCAACGAGTGTCCTTATCCGCCGTCAGAGCAGGTTACAAAGGCACTGAGGGAATTTGATACGGAATTATTGAGAAAATATCCCGATCCTGAGTGTACGGAACTTGTAAATGCGATAGCGGATCATTACAGAGTCGGCAGGGAAAATGTATTTGTCGGAGTAGGCTCTGATGATGTTCTTTCAATGTGTTTCCTTACATTTTTTGCAGGGAAGAAGCCGGTACTCTTTCCGGACATAACATATTCTTTCTATGATGTCTGGGCAAATGTTTACGGAATACCTTTTGAGACGATTCCGCTGGATGAAGATTTTAACGTAAGGGCAGAGGATTACAGAAAAGAAAACGGAGGCATAGTAATAGCCAACCCCAATGCTCCTACCGGCGTTGAAGAGTCTTTAAGCAGGATAGAGGAGATTGTTGCATCATCTCCGGATTCAATTGTGAT
>CAJORC010000444.1 GCA_905236615.1 uncultured Lachnospiraceae bacterium | reverse complement strand
CAAAATTCAATGCCGAGGGACGTCCGGTGTGGAAGCCGATGCACTGCCAGCCTGTTTACCGGTTAAATCCTTTTATCACAAAGAGGGGCAGCGGAAGGGCTATCAGTAACGCTTATATTAAATCCGACGATGGGATCATCGATATCGGAGAGGATATTTTTGAACGTGGACTCTGTCTTCCGAGTGATAATAAAATGACAGCTGAGGCACAGGATACGATCATAGAGATTGTTAAACGGTGTTTTAAATAAAGACAAAGAGAAAGGCACAGCACCAGGGGAAGTGCTGTGCCCAGAAAGAGGAAGATAAACCGGCTTCCTAACTTAGAGTGGAACACCGGTCAGGGTTAGGGAAAGATTTTTCTTGTCGTTGGTCGGATTAACCGAGCCCGCAGATTCACTGGCAAGTATCATTCTGTTCAGGGCATCAACCTGATCTGATACTCCATAGTTGAATAAATTCTCAATATTAAGTGTGAGGTCGGTCGTCGTACTCATATCCGGCTCCTTCCCATACAATATAAATCCAGCAGGGGAACTGAATGTATATTGTATACAAACAACTTATAGTTATATTATATACATTCGTGAAAAATATTCAAGTTAACATTTTATAAACATTATGAACTGAGATGTTATAACCAAAACTAATGCCGGAAAAGACAGTAAAAGGAGCATAATGTGAAATTTCTGATACAAAGAGTAACCGAAGCGTCAGTCAGCGTAGAAAACGAAACAGTCGGGAAGATCGGAAAGGGTTTTCTCGTTTTTATTGGGATAGAGGATGCAGATACGGAAGCCCTTGCGGACCGGATGGTAAAGAAGCTTATTGATCTCAGGATCTTCGAGGATGCGGAAGGGAAAACAAATTTAAATATTGAATCAGTGGAAGGAGAGCTGCTGCTGATATCACAGTTTACCCTTTATGCAGACTGCAGGAAGGGTAATCGGCCTTCATTTGTAAAAGCAGGAAAACCGGAGATGGCGAATGCTCTTTATGAGTATATAATAAATAAGGCAAAGGAAAGAGTTAAAGTTGTTGAAAAAGGCGTTTTCGGCGGAGATATGAAAGTAAGTCTTCTGAATGACGGACCATTTACCGTAATGCTGGATTCTGACGAACTGTTCACATAACAGTTTTTATTTTAGTTCATGTCATGCAGGTGCTCCGATTGTGTGGGTCACCTGCTGCTTTAACACATAAAAGCGTTAATGCGTTAAATTTGTGCTTGATTAAATCGGATTTATCTGATATAGTAATCAGAACAAGGAACGGAGGAGGCATTTATGGAGAAAAGAATTACAGCTACAACGACATTACTGGGACTTTTAGGTTCGCCGGTTTCGCATTCGACTTCACCTGCCATGATGAATCTGGCAGCATCGATCTTGGGGCTTGATTATGCGTATGTTGCTTTTGATGTGAAAGAGGATAAGGTTCCTCAGGCGCTTGAAGCAATGAGAACGCTTGGTATCAGGGGCTTTAATGTAACGATGCCTGATAAGATCGCGGCAGCAAATAACGTGGATAAGCTTTCACCCGCAGCAGAGATAATCGGGGCAAGCAATACGGTTGTAAATGATGACGGAGTCCTTACAGGATATATTACAGATGGCGAAGGCTATGTAAACATGCTTAAGGACAATGGCATAGACATTAAAGGCAAAAGGATCGTAGTAGCCGGAGGCGGCGGTGCGGCAACTGCCATTCAGGTGCAGAGTGCACTTGACGGAGCGGCAGCAGTTGTAATATTCAATGTTAAGGATAAATTCTTTGACAGGACACTTGCGACTGCAGAGAAGATCAGATCGAAATGTCCGGACTGTGAAGTGAAGGTATGTGATCTTGCAGATACAGATGCACTTGCTGAAGAAGTTTCGAAAGCTGATATTTTCTCGAATGCAACGATCGTTGGCATGAAGCCCATGGAAAATGAGAGCATCATCAAAGATACATCTCTTTTCCGTCCGGAGCTTATAGTAACGGATGCTGTTTACAATCCTGTTGAGACAAAGCTTCTTCGTGAGGCAAAGGAAGCAGGATGCACTACCATAGGCGGAAAAGGAATGCTTATGTGGCAGGGAGTGGCTTCTTTCAAGCTCTTTACCGGTCACGATATGCCTGTAGAAGAAATCAGAAAAGCTTTTTTTAGTTAAAAAATTCCCTATAGCTGAATTGAAAAGCGGCTATAGGGTTTTCTTTATTTCTCTTCAAGTATGGAAACGAGCTTTTGATTCAGAATATAGTAGCGTTTTAAGAGTGTCTGCATATTATTGATGGTCTCCCTGCTTTTGCCTTCCATATAGATCGGGAAGAAAGATTCCCAGAATCTTCTGCAGTTTGCGTAGGAAATTCCCAAAATGCCGCTGCAGAATGAGGCCGGGGTTTCCATAAGCGAGGCATATATGTTCTGAAGATCGAAAACCGGATGACCGTAAGAAGAAGCTGACATATCAAGAAGCATGAGTTCGCCCTCATGCAGCGTAATATTCGAAAGATTGATGTTTCCATGCAGATAACAGTTACGGTCAGGTATACCGTCGAGCAGTTTCTCAATACTGTTGCGGTCGTTTACATTCAGCCAGTCTTTTGCCTCTGCCATCCATTCGCGATATTTCTCCTTAATACTCGGAAATATATCAGAACTGACTTCAATCTTGTGAAGCTCTATTAAGAAACGGGCAAGTCTTGCGGCATAGTTTTCGATAGCATCAGGATTATCAGTGATAAGCTTTGCCATTGAACTTGTATCAGTTGCTTCATAGATTAACCCATACCGGTCACCTACAGTACATATTTCAAAGGGTATAAGGGTAGGTATACCCAGTACGAGGGCTTTTTTTGCAAGTTCCCGTTCATTTTTTACGACATCGATTGAAATACCTTTCCGGTATATCTTTATCATCGTATCATCATGCTGTTTATAGAATTGTCCGTTAACACTTCGCATCAGAATATCTGATGATTCCAGTGTTACCTCTTTAAATTTTTTATTTATCTCAAAAATATCAATGAATCCGGTTATTGCAAAGATATTCAGGATTTCATCGGAAACATTTGAAATCGATATTTTTTT
>CAJORC010000443.1 GCA_905236615.1 uncultured Lachnospiraceae bacterium | reverse complement strand
TCTTTTAATCTGCCAAAGAACCGGATGGAAACACCATCCGGTTCTTTTTCATACCCCGACTAAATCTCCCGGGATTTCATCTTTATCTTTATCTTTTTCCTTATCTTTGGACTTATCTTTACCACTGTCGTCGCCCCCGTCTTTGTCACGGTCTTGTTCCTCTCTGTCCCGTTCTCTTTCCCTGGCTTTTTCCCTCTCCAGTTCCTCAAGGGCTTTTAGCTCTGCTTTTTCGTCAAAAGGTTCCGACGCACCAATTAAAGATGCTGCCGGCTTAGACCCTGATTCCCTCTCAAGAACAAAGGAAATTACGATCAAAAGCAGTGCAATAAGACTAATGAGCAGACCCTCTCTGAAACCCTTGGGATAAAAAGACAGCTCTACTCTGTGGCTGCCCTTTTCAAGCGGCACGCTTATGTAAAGACTGTCAAATGTCTCTATCTCAGCTTCTTTACCGTCAACCTTCAGCGTCCATCCGTTTTCATAAGGAATCTGAAGTACAAGCTGTCCGGCCGATCGCATATCTATGCTTCCTTTCATACCGGTGTCTGTCTGTACGATATTCTCAAGTCTTTCGTTCGAATTTACCATATCGGTAAATTCACCCACGACCTCAGTATTTAACCTGTATACCCTAAAGTCAATCTTTCCCGACTTATTATCATTTATCCTGAAATTGACCTTTGTACCCTTCTTATGATATCCAAGATCAAGCACATACTTATATTTCTTTGACGCATAGGTCATATCACTGCTGCCATCACTGAAAGTTACCTTTACGTCCGCTTCGGTTTTCGAGCTGTCGTAAAGATAGAGGTGACAGTCACTCTGATATAGCAGTTCAGCCGATTTCGCGTTTTCTTTCTCGATATGCTACGCAAGTTCGAATGCCTTTCCTTCGATTCCAAGCTGGTTTAGGAGGTCATTCTCAATATTTAAGGGATTTGCACCGTAGCCAAAGCCTGTTTTGTCACCCCTTATTATATCCACGCAGTTCTCTGTCGAATCAAAAAGAAAATCCGAATCCGTATGAAGCACATAAGCTGCCGGAAGGGTATATTTCAGAGCGTAAAGTGACGCTCCAGCGGAAGAAGATATCTTATCTGCAATATCATCTGCGTTCCAGATGGCATTAGACGGAACCAAAGTATAATGCTGTCCCATCATTGCCGCAGAAACCGGCGTAACACCCTCATTCAGGTAGAAAACCCTGCTGTTCTGAAGGCCGTACCTGTCACAGTATTTCTTTATCAGTCCGTTATTTGTGGAAGAAAAGCATGACAGTGAGGAATAGCCTATCATCAACGAATGATTTCTGATCTTTCTCTTTATTTCATCCGCCCTTCCCAGAGGATTACCGGAACTATCATTCAGCTTTTCTATTCTCTCATTCAATTCTCTGTATTCGCTGAAATTCTTAAAATAATCCGTCCTCGATATCGAATGACCATTTGTATAATATTGATTTACCGTCAGCTCCACAGCCATGAATATGAGAATTACAATAAAGCTCAGTTTCAGATCTTTATCTGACTCTTTCATTTCCCGATAGATCATGAAAAATACAAACCATGCCACCGCGAAACTTATATTAAATATTATGGTATCCTTATTCAGTGCATCATCATGATCAACTATCAATACCGTGAAAATTCCGGCTGCCGCGACCACCATGGAGGTGTAGTAGGCAATTTTACCCGAGTCACGAATATGCATGAAAGCATTGTAGGCAATGGTCAGCAAAAACAATATATAGAGATACGACTGTCTTGCAGGCAGGGAATCAGGATAATTAAATCCATGCCATATATAGTTAAGCTGATTTAGATTATAGCTCAACAGGAAAAAAGCTATGATGACAAGATTTACCAGCTTTTCCTTTAAGCTTATCTTTCTTGTGGCAAAGTAGAGGCTCAAAAGAAAGACGCAAAAAAGCCCGCAATATACATTCGGCCAATGATCCAGACCCGTCTCTGTAGCCACTCCGATAAGATGTCGTCCGAAAATTTCCGGAAGCTTCATGTAAAAGACTCTCTCTGTCGGAAATTTCGAGCTTGTAAATGATGTAAACTGTAAAGCCGCAAGCTCAGGAACCATCAATACCGCGCCAAACGCCCCGGATAAAAAAGAATACCATGCAAAGCGAACGAGGCTTTTTTCTCTGAATCCCTTTTTCACAGTCAGACTGATATAATAAATGACCAGGTACATACAAAGCATTATTGAAAGGTAATAATTTGTATATATCGAAAACGCAAGGCTGATGCAGTAAAGATAAGGCTTTTTCCCTTCATGGATATACTCAAGACCAAGTATTACCAGCGGTGCAACAAAAAGCACATCCATCCACATCACATTCCAGTTGTAGGCCGCCATAAATCCGCTGAAGGCATAAGCCATACCGAAAAGTATCATCGCCGCATCGGTGCGTTCAAAATGACGTCTGAGGTAATGTGAGAAGGTCATACCCATCAGACCGGTCTTTATCACTACCATGTAGCTCATGAATTCAAGGATGTATTTTTCCGGAAATAAAAGGCTTAAGAAATTAAAAGGACTTGCAAGATAATACACATAAATCGCAAGGAAATTAGCACCAATCCCGCTCTTCCAGGAATAAAACAGCGATTCGCCGTTTTTCATTTTATTGTAAAATTCATAGAAAAACGGCGTATATTGCTGGTAAAAGTCCTTTCTGAGAAAGGTCTTATCTCCGAAAGGGTATATGCCGCTTATGATAAAAAGCAGCATCGTTGCGGCAAAAGGCAATAGAAATGAGATAATATAAAAATTACGCGTTTCTTTATATTTCTTATTCATAATCATCCCTGTCATCAAAAAGCTCATAGTACTGCATCTTTTCGTAATCTTCAAGACTTCCGTCCGCATTTGCATCTTCCACGGAAGCATCATTTCCATCTGCATCCTCAGCATGGATCGCAGTTACAACCGGATATTTTTCCGAGAAATCTTTTAGGAAAGCTCTATATGGGCTAAGCGGGATTCCTGCCGTCTCAAG
The DNA here is from genome assembly GCA_905236615.1 of uncultured Lachnospiraceae bacterium. GTDB lineage: Bacteria > Bacillota > Clostridia > Lachnospirales > Lachnospiraceae > NK4A144. The sequence continues at coordinate 27 of CAJORC010000443.1, read as the reverse complement.
CGCAAGATTTCCGAGATAGTTGGCGCT
>CAJORC010000442.1 GCA_905236615.1 uncultured Lachnospiraceae bacterium | reverse complement strand
TTAAACAAATTTTTACATAAATAGCGGTTCTCGTGACAAATCTTTCAATGAAAAGAACTTTTGTCACGGTTTTTTTGTATTTATTAACTGTATAATGTAGACAGGAAGTTTGAGTTTCTTTTTGCTGGGTAACGGACAACTAAACTGGATATTGGGGGTGACAGGTATGAGATGCAGCAGATGTGGAATGGAAAACGGAAATATGGTTAAGTTTTGTACGAATTGCGGAGCGCCTGTACAGCAGAATGTGCAGCCTTACAATTACCGGAATCAGGCTGGCAATCCTTATATGATGAAACCGCAGAAGAAATCTCCGGTGCTTTTTATTCTGGTGGGAATAGTAGCGGTTATGTTTCTGGTAGTGGCGGGAACGGGAATCTTCCTTGCCGTTAAGGCAAAGCAGGCCTACGATGAAGAAAAGATGCAGGAGAGCTATTACAATTTCAAGGTTAGAAATCCGGACGGAACCGTAAGAAACTATAATGAAGAATATGATCCAAATGCAAACAGTTATGATTCAACGGAAGAGCAGAAGTCAATCGGCGGAAAAATGGTTCAGGATATTATAGATACCTATAATTCAACGGGCGAAGAAGAGGAAAGCAGTGAATACGATAATCTGGGAAGCCCGTGGGACAGGGAGCTGCTTAAGTAGGAAAAGGAGTTTTAAGGGAAACGAACGAGAAGAAAATGTAAAGAAAGGATGATACTTATGGGTGGGAGAAAATTAATTGCGTCAGTTTTGTCAGTAACAATGCTCTGTACACTGCTCTTATGCCAGACGGCCGGGGCTGCAGCAGCAAATAACGGTGAAAAAGAATATCCGGTTGCAAATGAAGTGATCGAGAGTGTTAAGGTGATCAGTAAAGAACGTCCCGGAATAATAGTATACTGTATTGAAAATACGGAGCCTGTCAGTGAGTATGAGGTTCAGAATTATGATGTTGAACTGGCTACAAGGAAAGACTTCAGTGACAGCAGAGGAGTTATACGTAATGTTACAAAGCATCCGTATTATGGGCTTAAAGCTGATACAACATATTATATAAGGGCAAGGTATGCACGTGTAAACAAGGGCAAATGGACTTACGGCAGCTGGGGTGACACGATAGAATGTAAGACAGTAAAGGAAAGTGAACTCCTCAGTGCTCACAAGAAGAAAGATGTCAATGCCGACGGAACTTATGATGCAAAGCTCTTTACATACGGTGAGAAATCCGCAGAACTGCGGCATACCCGTTCTGATGCAAGATATTCAAATCCGGCCGATGAGGCTACGGCCCTGAACTGCGATAAGGCGATCCATAATATGTCGCTTGAGGTTTACCAGAAATACAGCAAGTATGAAGCGGAAAGAGGCTCATCAAAGCTTTCAAAAAATGCAGAGTTATATATCGGAATCCTAAATGACGATGACGAGATACTCGATTCGATATTCTATGAATATTATTGATTTGGGATTGGACTGAATTTTAAACAACGTGACAGATTTTTTCATTGAAAATTAGATTTGTCACGTTGTTTTTGAGCTTTAGATTGTATAAAATGAAAGTGGAGATTTTCTGCGATCGGAAAGCAGTCAGACAGATTTGTGGATATAGATTAAGGGGTGAGTGGTATGGTACATTACAGAAATCTTATAAGTGCATTGGGAGCGGCACTGCCAACCTGTATGACCTGGAAGCTGGCAGGGAAGGATAATGAATATATGAATGCCCGTGATGTGTTCGCTCTTGCTGTTTCTGAAGACGGTGAAAATGAGCAGCTCGGAGAAGGGCAGTTTTATATGGTTTCTGAAGAAGGAGCCATCGGTCTTGCAGTAGGCTATGAACATCTGACAAGATGGTTTCTGATCCCTCTTACCGGAGATGAACGTGAGAGAGAACTCAGACGCCTTTACAGTGAGCTTGACTTTGATCTTGCAAATTATGATTCTTATAAAGCGCCGGAGCCGCAGGCGGCAGCTCCGCAGCAGTCATATCAGCAGGCACCGCCGCAGGGACAGATACCGCCTCAGCAGCCATATCAGCAGATGCCGCCGCAGGGACAGATGCGTCCTCAGCAGCCGTATCAGCAGGTGCCGCCGCAGGGACAGTTTCCGCCCCAGCAGGCAATGGCAGCCGGAATCCATATATGCAGAAATTGCGGTGCGGAGCTTAAAGCAGGTGCAAAATTCTGTAAGAAATGCGGAACACCGGTTCAGTAAAGAGGGGAGGAGTCAGTTATGCAGAATAATAATCCCCAATTTAACCAGCAGGCATATGGCGGACAGCAGTATGGGCAGGCTCCTTATGGTCAACAGCAGTACGGACAGGCACCAAACGGTCAGCAGCAGTATAATTATGACCTTAATGATCCGCGTTACGGCGACTATACTTTTGAACAGTATAATGCAGAACCAAATGCCACAAGGACATTTAAGGATTTCATAGTACAGTTTGCAAGAGGGAAACTGCAGGCGTATTTAAAAAATCTTCCGATGCTGATAGCCATGATGGTGATAGTAACCATTGTAATGACTATCGTCGGAGTGCTTTTCTGGGCAATAGTAAATGACTCAATGTGGATGGGAGGCTACAGGAGCAGATTTTCAAGGATCGATATTCCTATAATAGGTCCTCTCATTGGTTCGTTTATTTCCTCATTTCTTCCCTACCTTTTTGGAGGCGGAGTAGTAGAAGGTACAATATGGGGAGAAAACGGATCTTATCAGGGACAATATCCCTTTGATATTCCGGGATTGTCAAATTCCGGAAACCTTGTTGCGCCCCTTACCTTTTCTTTCGCACTGCTGGTCTCGACGATCAGGGGAAGGCGGAGAAGCGGAAGAGATATCAAACAGGATATGGATGCTGTTAAACCCTTAAGTCAGTATTATGCGTCAAAGCTTAATGTTAATCTTAAGGGCAGTAATATAAACGCATATATGCGTATCGGTTATATTGCTGCGGTTGTCGGAGGTTTCCTCATCCGTAATCCTTTTGCAGTACCTTTGTTTACGGCTTTGTTTTTCCTGCTTTTTGCACAGGGAGGAGAGAGCAGCTTCGGAAGATTCGTATTCCGCTTTATCTGCTCGGATGCAGGACTTTATGACGGAAGACGAAAGAGAAGGATCAGTTATACAGAAGTAATGATGGTTCTGTATTTCCTCTCACAGGGACTGCTTTATTACTGCGGTCTGAACGTGATCCTCTGGTTTATTTTCGGCTACAATTTCTTTATAAGGGTACTTGTCACGGGTGCGCTTATTGCGCTCATATTCGTGATGGGATCAAATAAAAATGTCCGTCCCGCAGGTATGGCTGTAGTTTTCCTGCTGATCACGGCGGGCATCATGATGCGTTATGGTGTAAATGTTTTTGCTGATGATAACGGATGGACA
>CAJORC010000441.1 GCA_905236615.1 uncultured Lachnospiraceae bacterium | reverse complement strand
GCCGGCAATTGCTGAAATCGGTGCTGACGGAATGATCACAGCTAAACAGAAAGGATCGGCTACAATTTCAGTTGAAATAGGAGGAAGAAAATACAAGGCAAAAGTAAAAGTAAGATAAGAAAGATATAGTTTTGAAGGGGACGGTCAGCCGTCCCCTTCTTTTATATATTAAATGGTGGTATTCTGCTGCAGAGTATGACTTCAATTGAAGCAGGCAATGCCGTAGCTGAAGGATTCAGAAGAGTAGATCCCGACGCAGAGGTTAGAGTAAGACCGCTTACCGATGGTGGTGAAGGAACGGTTGAAGCTCTTGTCGAAGGCATGAATGGGCAGTTTGAAAAAGCTGAGGTCACAGGACCGTTTGGCAGGAAAGTCATATTTACTTATGGAATAATTAAAGAATCAATGACAGCAGTTATAGAAATGAGCGGAGCTGCCGGGATAACGCTCGCTGCCAAAACTGAGCTGAACCCGCTTGAAGCAACAACTTATGGTGTTGGGGAAGTTATAAAAGATGCGCTGCTTAAAGGCTGCCGCAGATTCATTATCGGTATTGGCGGAAGTGCAACTAATGATGGCGGCATTGGAATGCTTCAGGCGTTAGGATTCGAGATATTAAACGAGACAGGTGATCAGGTGGCGCTTGGTGCAAAGGGGCTTAAGGATATATGCAGTATTTCTGACGGAAATATAATTCCGGAATTGAGAGAATCCAAATTTATGATAGCATGTGATGTCAGAAATCCGCTTTGCGGAAGTGAAGGCTGCAGTGCTGTTTATGGTCCTCAGAAGGGTGCAAGTCCTTCTATGATAAAGGATATGGATAACTGGCTTGAGGACTATATCAAAGATGCCGATCTTGTTGTTACGGGCGAGGGTATGCTTGATCCTCAGACTGCAATGGGAAAGGCACCCGTAGGTGTTGCAGGGCTTGCCAAAAGCTACTCAAAAACTGTGATCGCTTTTGCCGGAAGCGTCACCGCTGATGCTCATATCTGTAACGAAAAAGGTATCGATGCTTATTTCCCTATAGTCAGAGGGATAACGACCCTTGATGAAGCCATGCGGACTGAAAATGCTGTAAAAAATCTGTCGGATACCGCCGAACAGATTATGAGGTTAATACAGCATTATGCCTGATGCTGTTATCTTTTGTATTCTTCCCAATGGTCCCGGTCATAAAGCAGCACGGCATGATAAGTTTCATAAACCTCCGGTCCGTCTTTGGCGAGAAGACTTACCTCCAAAGCATTTACCGTATTACCGTCTTTTTCAGTTTTTATGATAGAAGTATTTGAAAGGTCACCTGCTGTAAGGTTTTCCCATGAAGTTTCAGCAGCAAGCTCGGGAATATCCTTTGTGGGATAAAGCTGTACCACCTTATCTCCAATAAGCTTGAAAGCATAAATATATTCAAACTCACCGGCTGTATTGGCAAAATACGCATTTAATATAATTTCATCGCTGCCGTCATTATCTATGTCTGCATATTCCATTCCCTTAATTTTGGGATCATAATGTGCGCTTATTGTCTGAGTGCTTCCATCACTCAGTTCGAAAGTAAATTCAGTATCTTCCCCGGTTGGCTCCTCTCTAAAACTGTTATTCCATCTGACATCGGTTATGGATAATTCTCCCGAATCAGAAATGTCAGAACTGTCAGCAACTGTATCAAACTGACCGCTTCCCCAGAACATCGTTTTGAGAGTTTCATTTGTATTGTTATACAGTTTGGAGCTTATCTCGTTTGAAATTTCCCATTCACCATTTTCCTGGTACTTTGCTGAATCGGATTTAAAGCTGATGCTTGCAAGAACCGGCATTTTTTTCTGTTCAATGAATAAATTACCGTTATAAAAAATATCATTAAACATTTCCTTGGAATATTCATTTCCGGTCAACCGATTGAAATCAGCTCTGACCTCAGAAGTTATATCTTCATCAGCGGAGCCGGAAACACCGTCTTCATACAGAACACTGAGCTTTCCGTTTTCGCCTACTTTGATTAAAGTTATGTTATAACCAACACCATCTCCGTAAGTGCATGCCATTGATCTTGATTCGATCATGATGGCAGGCTGTCCGGATGCCAGATCTATATTTGAAATAAGAATGTTCTGCAGATCATCAAAATTTATAAAATCCTTGAGTTCTACACTATCTATAGCCTCAACATCATATGCTCCTGCTGCAAGCGAACTTATAGTTAAGATATTCTCTGAACTGTCATAATCGGCAGTGATAAGATTTTCATCATTAGAGGGCGAAATCTCACAAAAGAGATTTCCGCTTTTACTGTCTATGATAGGATGAAAACCATTATTCGTTCCGTATTCAACACTCATGTTGAAACTGCTGCCTGCAAGCTTTGTCAGATTATCTGTATAATTATCAAAAACAGATCCGCTGTTTCCGGAAATCTCATCGCTGCTTTCCGATGCATCTTCAGTTTCTGTTTCTTCGCTGTATTCATCGGTAGCTGATTCAGAATCGTCATCTTCATCTTTATCAAATATTGCTGCAAAAGGACTGTCCGATCCCTTAAGGACATCAAGACCAATATGCCGTCTGCAGCCGGTTAATCCTAATGCGGTTATAATGCTCAAAAAAATAATGATATGCTTTTTCATACTCTATGCTCCTTTAAAAGTAATGTCAGGGATTGTTCCGTTACAGTTCACACAGCTCTGCACTCACACAATCCCTGACATCATCATATAATAACGGCTAAATTAAAGCAAGGATGGCTTGTGGAAAAGTATCAGAATTGATATAATAAAAAGATATGAAAAAAATGAATTAAGGGAGGAAGAAGTAGTGAAAAAGAGATTTAGTAAAGGAATTGCTGTGGTCATAGCTATAACGGCGGCAGTCAGCAGTATTTCGGTATATGCCGGAGAAATTGTACCGGATGATGCTGATCAGGAGATAGTTATGGCTGTGGAGGAGCATCAGGACAGCGTAAGTGATGAGGAACCATCAGCGCATGTAAGCAAGTATACCGAAGGTGATTATGTTTATGATCTTGATGAGGATGATAACTGTACCATTGTAAAATATAAGGGAACGGCTTCGGTTGTAAATATTCCGGAAAAGATAAATGGTCATCCCGTGAGAGAAATTGGTTTTGCTGCTTTCAGGCAGAATGAGTCGATCACGGAAATAACATTCCCGGCAGGGTTGGAGAAAATAGATAGTGAAAATTTTCATGACTGCATAAATCTGCGTAAGGTGGTTATTCCCGACAGTGTTAAAGCTATAGGATATTCAGCTTTTCATGGATGCAGCTCACTTTCAGATATAAATTTACCGGCAAATCTGAATTACATATGTTCTAATACTTTTCAAGAATGTAAAAGTTTAACGAAGATTTCCATTCCGGATGGAGTAACCGTAATAGGTGAAAGTGCTTTCGATAACTGCACATCTTTATCGGAGGTCAAGTTAAGTAAAAATCTTAGAAAATTAGGATTTGGAGCTTTTGCAGGATGCTCTGCCATTAAAGAAATTGATCTTGATGTTTGCGGAAATCTTGAGGAATTTGATAAGTATGTATTTTCAGGATGTAAATCTCTGGAAAACGTTTTTGTACCCGACAGTGTAACTTCAATAGGAGTGGGGTCATTCCATTACTGCGATAAATTAAAAAATGTAAAGCTTTCCACAGCTATTACATATGTCAGAAGTGAAATGTTTGAAAACGATCCTCAACTTAAAACGGTATATATTTCGAAAAGTGTTGAGGGGTTTGGTGAAGAGCCCTTTGAAAACTGTAATGCTTTGTCAGATATCTATTTCGGGGGAACAAAGGCAGAGTGGGATGCTTTTGAAGATCATGGTGGTTTGGAGGAGATGACTGTTACAATCCACTTCAACAGCAGCGAAGAAGAGTACATTAAAAAATATAATCCCAAGAAGAAGGATAGGCCCGGCAAAGATGATGATCCGACGCCGTCGGTTTCTGATGATTCTGTGAGCTACAATTCAGAAATAGTTTTCCCGGGTAAGAAAATTCCGATGGAGAGCTTTGGAACAATTACAGTTTCATATGATGGTGCTGTCTATACCGCAACAAAGATCCATGTTAATAAAAAGAAGAGAAAGATACAGATAACAAAGATCTCTCCGAAAGATAAAAAGGTTCAGAAGTCGATCAAGAAAATGACAAAAGGTAAAAGAGGCCTTGATTTCACTATAAAAGCCTATGAAGTTTCAAACAATTCACCGGTGCATGCAAAGGTAAGCAAGAAGGGTAAAATTACTTCAGTAAAGATTGATCTTGCCGGTGGAAGCTACAAATGTAAAAAGAAAGAATATGAATACAGCAGCAGTTCAAATATGATCGTTTTCAAAGGCGATAATCTTACAGGAAGCTATTCGCTGCCCAATAATTCAAGCGTAAGCAGGCCTTCTGCAAATTAATAATTAAAAAAGAGGGGATGCATTTGAACCATGCATCCCCTCACCTTATTCTCACAGCTTCACAAATTTAGCGGCTGTATTTTCAAGTCGGTCATTCACTTCATTATTCTGCTTGACGGCATCTGAAATTT
>CAJORC010000440.1 GCA_905236615.1 uncultured Lachnospiraceae bacterium | reverse complement strand
TAAGTGATCTTCTGATCCTGTTCAACTATGGAATTTATCTTTTCACCGGTGTTTACCGAGGTGGTAAAGCATCTTTTTGCCTTCTTATTTCCATCTTTTATAAAATAGAGGGTATTGGTTCCGTTCTCATTTATTGCTGAAAGATAGAGATCTCCTGTAGCAGTAGTATGCATATCCTCAAAGCCATAACAGCGGCTTATTCCGAGACTCTTCAGTTTGATCGAACGCATAAACTTTCTGTTCTCGTCCAGCCTGACAACATGCCAGTTGCTTTCTTTTAGCCGTCTTGAAAAGGGATCGATTATTTCAACAACATCCGTATATCCGCCGCCATGTGATAACATCTCAGGATTGACATCGATAACCCCCATGGCTTCCCGTACAAACTGAGCCATGAAAGCGTCAGCTATTGATAATCCTATAGAATTCAGGCATATAAATATCAGAAGGTAGAGCACAATTTTTCTGAGCCGTAATCTCATTTCTTCTCCTTACTAAAGAACCTGCTTTCAATGAACCACTTAAAATTCTTTGCAATAAGTGAAAATACTCTCTCAATGATCCCTAAGGAAATCTGCTGGTCATATTCCTTGCGTATTGCTGGAAATGCCTTCTTCCATCTGGAGTAAAGTTCTATGCCATCCTTTACCGGTTTTCTCTTCAAAGAAAGAAAAAATCTTCTCTCTTCTATCGGCTCGGAAAAGCTCTTCGGTAACATTCTTCTTATCGCATCGGTCAGTACATCAAGATAATCATCACTATAGGAATTCGGATCTATCATAAAATTCATGTCTATTCTTTCCGAGGTCTGTTTTACCTGAAAGTTCCTGTATTCAACCATGCTCTTTTTCAAAAGCTCCGGAAACGACTCTGCAATAAGCCCGATATTTAAGATCTGCTCTACTGATTTGAATCTGTAATCCTGTGATAACATGGCCTTTTTCTTAAATATATTGTTGAGTTCTTCACCCGTTTTATATTCAAATACCGCCGCAAGCTTACTGCCTATGACAAACTCTCCCTTGTACTCGGGACAGTTTTTCAGGTCATGGAACAGCTTTACATATTTCTTTACGTTTTCACCGGAATATACATTAAGAATATATACCTTCTTCTCACGATCCTCGATATCAACTGCTCTATATGCCTCATAATCCCTGGATTCCTTCAGCTTATATTCAATTTTATATCTTTCCTGGATCAGCTCTGCCATATTCTGTATATACTCCGCTTAATTATTATTCTACGATTACATATGCACTTGCACTGACATCCGGATCAGCGGTGGACGAAGCAATAATCTCATAAGTTCCCGATTGTTCAGGTGCCTGATATACTCCATTGACATCGATAACACCGCCGCCTTCCTCAACTATGCTGAAGGTTACGCCCTTATCATCACTGCCGTCTACAATTGCCCTGAAGTGCATCCTGTCACCGGCTGAAAGTCTTGTAACTTCCGGTATTATCCTTACAACAGGCTTGGACTTATCATAAATCCTGTCGGTATCTCTCTCCGGCTTCTGTGCAAAGAAGTGAACCCTTATGCGGTTGCCTTCAACGGTATCATGAAGCCATACACCTATCTTCATGGTTCCCCTTTCGGGATAGACTACCGCTCCTGCTTCTGCCCATGGTGGATTAACTCCGGAGCTCTTCGACTTAAAAACTTCTTTATTTCCAAAAAGAAGCGCCTTCTCATTTTCAGCTGTCAAAAATTCTATCGAAAGCCTTACGTCTACCGTCCCTGCCCCAAGTCCGTGAGGTATCTCTTCAGAATAGAACCTTGAATTAACCTTTATACCTCCGGGCATTTCCAGATCAACCACTCCGTGACATACAGAATAGTCATACTGCTCAGGAGTCGGTATTCCAAAGTCAAGACTGAGTTTTCCGTTCTTCGGATTGAAGGAAGACTTTACATCCGGTTTCTGCCAATAATCAAGCTTTCGAACTGTCGTCTGAACCTCCATCATGCCGCCGGATTTTCCGCCGCCCCCGTTTAATCTTCTCACTTTCTGGTCAAAAGGAAGATCCGTCAGACTGTTTATAAATACGCTTGCAGTTGAATGGATAAGTTCTATCTTTGAAAGATATATGGGTACATTCTTTTCTCTTATATGCTCTGCAAGATTATCCCTGCTTCTCCTTAATTCTTCTGCATCCTGTTCTGAGGCAGCTGCACTTACCTCAGCCTGTATCTTTATATAGTTCTTGTAATGTCTTGTGCCTATATTTAAGTTGAGTTCAACATCCCTGCTGAAAAGCTGTCCGTTGTACTCACTTACGCCGTTAATGCTTACAGGAAGATCAACGATAAGACACTGTCTCTTCTCGGTTGTCCCCTGTGAATACTCAAGTGTAATGCTTCCGTCTTCCGTAAACTCACTTTCTCCGCTAAGCACGAAATTCACAGGAGGTGTGTCATAGTCTTTTACAATGAGAACGTGTACTTCAAGATCTCTTCCGGAAACGACTATGTCATCTACTGCAATGACCATTGAAAGATTGTCTGCTGAATATATCGTACTCACATTTTTATAACCATTACTTTCAAGTATCTCCTTGAAATCAGGCTTCTCTGCTGTGAGGAAAAGCTTATAACCCTCACGCATCATATTGAATTCACTATTGCCGGTATTTCCCGTATTAACAGCATTTACAGGCTTGATTGCTTCTTCTTCATAACTAATTCCGAGCCATGCGGAATTGGAATCAACTATATCCTCATAACCTTCGATCATGGGAAGTTTTCTTATCAGCGGTTCTTCAATTACTATCTCCTGACCGTCATAGTCAATGGCAAAACCACTTTCAATAAGCAGTGTCGTATTGTCATGAACCGTAACTCCCAGGCCATATACAACACCCGCCCCATTCATGACTATATTTGAAAATCGGTGTTTATTCCGGTTATAATTCTGTTCTGCCTCAAAATCCTTAACCGTTAAAAGTTTTCCGTAAAAATATCTGTTTCGTTCAACGGGAAAAAAATCATTAGCCATTGCTTCCGTCCTTTCCTCCTATAACCGTATCAAACTGGAGTGCTGTATTTTCATCAATCTTAACGCTCGTATAATCCCCGACAAGTGAATTTGCACCAAGATATGAATGCCAGTCAAGCTGTATTCCCTGCTTAAGAATTATAAGCTCCATCTTTCTTCCTGCCGGTATCTTGTCCTTCATGTGTCTCAGAAACTTTTCCTGCTCTGCCCTGTCCTTGAAAGTTCCCTCCGGCAAAAGAACAAAAAACGTAAAAGGATCTGCGCCGTAAAGTCTCTCATATAATTCTGAATCTGCGCACTCAACCGAATGTGGATTAACCTCGAAATGCTCTATAATGAGAGGAACTTTTCCCGTCATTCGCTCTATGCTCCGTGACAATCCCTTTTTCGTAAACTGTTCCTCATGATCTCTAAATGCTGTCTTTATCCACTCTTTAAGTTTGTCATAGCCATATAAACTTCCGTGGACATCAAGCCATGAGGCCAGCATTTTTATAACATCTTCATCATCATTTGCAAGGTCAAAAAGTTTCGGAATATCCTCTATACTGCTTTCCATGTCAAGAAACATGCTGTTGAAAACAGATAAAAACCTCTTTGTAAAATCATCCTTCCTGTATATCGGAGGAAGGTAATCGAGCATATGATCTCCCTCGACCGCTATGGATATTTCTTTAAGTTCAGGAGCTTCTCTGCCGCCTGTGGAGATTTCCAACGCCAGAAAAAGCTTTTGTCCCTCCAGATCCAAAAGACAGTCATTGGATTTCGATAGCGGAAGTCCTGCCAGTCCAATAAGCTTCTTTCTTATAGACTCATCCGACCCCTTCATATCATTTTCCGAAAACTCTCCTAAGCTATAGTCTCCGTCCCACGCCTTTGCATATACGCTTATAGCACTGTCATCAGGAAAAGATCCCATAAGCACCAGTCTTCCCCATAAAAAGCCATATTCTCCGCCGTCAATCTCAGGCAGAATAAGGAAAGCACTCCTGCTCTTCTCAAGATTTAGTTGTAAGGAATCTCCAAGTCGTAAAAAGCCTTTTTCCCGACATCTGATCCAGTCTTCGGCTTTATTGAAGTTCAGTTTTTTCTGACCTTTTCCCATTGATGTCAACTCCTGAATTTTAAGCTTTTAAGCCATGGAACTCCGTCTTTCGGTATTTCCATATATCCATAAGCATCCTTATAGCATTCTGCTGATGATGTAGAAATCTCAATACGTCTCACACTCTCTATATCATCTATTTCACAGACTGCACTTTCGATATCTCCTTCAAATACAGGATCTCCTATCTGTCTGTGTTTCCCGAGTTTCAGGAGTTCAATTATTTTTTCTTCAACCGCTTCTTTGGGAACTATTCCGCTGCTTACAGCTTCTATTCTTATATCAATCCCTATATAAACCGGTCCTGTCACCCGTATCAGAGTTCCAATTATCCTCCGGTCTTCTATATTCCTCCGGACCGCTCTTAAAAATCGTTCGTCCGGCATAGGAAGTGTGCTGTCTGAATCAGGTATGACAACTACTGAAACAACGGGGTATCTGCTGACCTTTGTCGGTTCCTGCCGGTCAAAACCGGGAACCGCTCTCGCATATCCTACCCTTAATCCCGGAGTCTCTAGTGCTGCTCTCTCGAAATCATCCACAGTGACACATTTTTTTGTGTTGTTTATCCTCTTTCGGCAGCGCATCATCATGTCTTTTATCTTTTCTCTGTCCCTGCCGAAATATGCCTCTCTGTTTTCAACCTCAAACTCTTCATCTATGAACTTAAGGCCTGCATTACGGGGGATATTTCCTCCTGCCCCCTCTGAGAGTTCCATGGACGCGATAACTATTGCCTTTTCACCTCTCGGAACTATTGCGCCTCTTTTTCCGTCACCAAAAATTATCTTCTCATTTTCTCTGTCATATATGAAAACTCTTGACCTGCTGTCTGCCGAATAAAAATCCGGGCATTCCCTCCATTCCTCTTCAGAAATACTTCCGTCCTCCATGACCGTATCGCATATCAGCATGAAGGATTCTTCCAATGGAATCTTTCCATGAAAGGTGAGCTGTATTTCCTGCCCCGGCATTCCCGTTGAGTCATAGAAAAGCTCTTCATGGATAAGTGCCTCTGCAAAAGAGATCCTTAAGTTTTCTTTTCCGTCATCCACCGCTTCCCTTGTGTCAAAACGACATCCCTTCAGCCGGTATTCACTTGTATATTCACCTTCATAATTTATCTGCTTCCATCCTTTTTTCGTTCTCAGAAAAAGATTCAGCCCTATATCACCGATTGGAATGGCATCAAATTCGATCCTTTTGTCTGCCTTTCTCTCAACCCTGATATATTCTGTCTTCGCTACGGTTCTTTTCTGTATTGCCTTGTAATCTCCGCAGTTTATACGCTTTATTACGACTTCTTCTTCGCAGCCTGGCTCTATAAGACTTCCGATAAGTCTCTTTCCCATTACTCTGAAAAATATCCGTCCACTTTTAGATAATGCATTGGTCTCATCAGAGAGCATGCAGTTCTCACTGCTTCCTTCCCAATGCCAGAAAAGTGTTCGCGGTGCTTCGCTCAAGTCATCAGGCGGATTTCTGTGTCCTTTTGTAAGTTCCGCTATATCAAAAGTTACACCTATCGTCTTGCTGCTAAGATAATCAAATTCAAGAACAAGTCCGGAATTTCTGTCTCCGTATTCTTCAAAAGGATGGATGCCAACTCCTTCATTAAGGATGTTTCCTACATCTGTTTCCCCGTCCTTTTTTCTTATGTAGACTCCCTTTATTGCAGGAATGATCTCCGGAATCTCTTCATCTGTTTCAAAAACGATGCCCTCTTTAGTCTCAAGCCTTGAATACCTGGGATAAGCCTTCTTCATATCCTCAGGGATATGTATCATACATTCGGCAGGCCTCGTCTTAAGTCTCTCGATCCCCGTGAGCCTCAAGAGTCTTTCAGCTATCGCCTCACTGTAGAAATTTATCTCATACTGCTCCATTTCCTTGTACCATGCAAAGAGATCAAGCAGTGTGATTCCCGGATCTGATAGATTGAAATTAGTCCAGTTGTCCGAATAATTGGGGATGCGCGATACAGCCCGCTGTGTTATATCCTCAAAATTCTGATTATCGAGATTTTTTGCCTGTATCATACCCCTTAACCCTCGTTACCTCTTAAATTTCAATGTTTATTTTGTGCTCACCGCTTTTGACTGTGGCAAAAGGAAATTTTGTATCATTTTCAATAGGTGCAAGCATTCTCTTGCCATTTTCGTACCAGCTTCCTTCGAAAATGATTTTTTGGACGGCACGGATATTCCTGATTCCTTTAAGTGCCTTATATACCTCGCTCAAACGTATCTGATCGCCGATTTCCCTTTCAGCCCATTTCTGATCGATAAGGTTTTTCATAGCATTCTGTATCTGCTGCTGTGTTGCTGCTGCTTCATCGGGATTGGCAATTCTTACCGTGATATCCGCTGAAATCTCGATCTTCGTCGAAGTCCTTACATCAAGAAATCCCCCTGCAACTAAGGTGCAGTCACATCTTTTGCTTAAGAACCTCCGCACCTTTGAGCAGAGTTCCTTATCCATCCTGCCATTTCCGTCAAGCATTCCTTCCACAACCACAGTCACATGACCGGCAGATATTTTCCCCTCTGAGTCCAGTCCGTCAAAAGTCTTGACATGTGCTATATTTCCAAAATTTTCATATATAAGGTGATCAAAATCCTCAGCTGCTACCGCACGATTCTGATGCCTTATCCTGTACTTGCCGTATTTCAGGAGACGATCCTTCTCTCCTTTTCCCATGCCGCCGCTTAAGGCTGATATATTTATTACGTCTTCAACTCTGGGCACCGGGATAAGGAACTGCTTTAGTGCGCCCTTTTCGGCATTTCCCTCTGCTCCTCCGCCGTAAGTATAATTTACTCTGATATTTTCAAAGCCTTCAGGAACTATCATTCCATACTTACCGTCTCCGAATTTTATCTCGCCGCTGTATGGATCAACCCGATATACCCGGTCTTCAGCTGAATCACTGTCGCTCTCGCTTATCCGCTTCCACTTTATCCAGTAATTTAGCTCACCGTCTTCATTTTCTTCTTCACGAAGACGTTCGGGATAGTCTTTTTTCAGATTATTTATAACTTCTGTCTTTATGCCATCAGTCTCGTTGATCCAGATTTCCAGATCAATGACCGGAGTATGCAGAAGCTTTATGGTTTTATTCTTTTCATAGCTGTCCGTCGAAAAAGATTCCTCATCGGCATGCTGTCTCTGAATGGCTTTGGTAACATTAAAGCTGATTCCCTTTACTTTTGGACTTATCCTTCTCGATCTTACCGGTTTCTGTCCGGCAGTAAGCCTCATCCAGTAACCGCTTTCTCCAAAGATCGTCCTCTCTTCAGCTTCATGATTGAAGTAAAAATAAACCGCTCCGGAATGCTCCATGTTATCACTGTCATCGATCACATGAACCGTTTCAAATCTTTTTCCCGTCCATAGCTCATATCTGACCTGCTCTGCCAGAAGTGAATTATTCTCCACATCAAACATCATTGAGAATGGAAAACCCTTTAACGGGCGTTCAAAGCACATATATACAGTAGGTAGCGGAGCCTCTATATCCGAAAAAACATCCAGCAATACCGATGATTTTCCATCCCAGCCCTCTACTATATGTTCCTCTGCATTATTTCTCATCTCGAATTTCTGTGGAACACGTTCATCGCTGCATTCCCAGCTTATCTTCACATCCTTTACGAAAGGCAGAAGCCATCGGGGCCTTGTTGTGAAAACATTCTCAACATTCACAACCCTGGCTCTTATGTAATAACCTTCCCTTGCATTGAGATCGCTCATCTCTATGTCTTCCGGGATTGTAAATCGTACTGACAACGCTCCGTCATTCTTACCTGAAAAAGGATTTTCCGTTCCCTTAGCTTCCAGGTAATCCCACGCCGTACCATTAAAATATTCCCAGACTACCTCGCTGATATATACGTCATCTGCCTCTGCTCTTACAGCCGCATTTTTATCAATGATGTTTTCACCATAGTTATACTGCGGCGTTGAATCGTCATAACCCATATAGGTCACTATATCCAGGTCAAATAGCAGATTGACTGTTGCGCCTTTTTTATTAAAAGCCGTATCGGATTTTATATAAAATTCCTCAAAAGGTGCAGGTACACGTCCGAAACAGTATCCTCCCTTAAGCCTTTTGATCGGAAATTCCCCATTGTAAAGTTCATCTGCAGGAATAGCTTCTGCGGAACTTCCGCTTACAAGCATTCCGTCTAAATGAAAATCTTCCCACTGACCGCTTAATTCACAGCAGAGCTTATAGTTTCCGTCTTCATCTGCGACTATCTCTTCGTCGCTGTTCTTATTGATGACTATGGCGCCCTGTCTTACCGACAGTTCTTTTATATCCTTTTCTCCATTTTCTGTTTTGTAATAC
>CAJORC010000439.1 GCA_905236615.1 uncultured Lachnospiraceae bacterium | reverse complement strand
TCAGATAAACGCAAGGATACTGCTGATAGAAGCTGCGTTTATGTTACCTGCTCTCTTTATCAGTCTGTATTGTGGAGAAGATACCGCAGCGGCAGCATTTGGAAAAACAATAATTGTGATCGCTCTTATTGTGGGAGTTCTTCACATAGCTTCCAGAGGGGCCGAAAGGGTTTTTTATGCAAGAGAAGGCTTTGTCTGCGTCGGGCTTGCATGGATCATTATGAGTGCCATTGGTTGTCTGCCGTTTTATCTGTCGGGAGAGATACCGAATTATGTAGATGCCTTGTTTGAAATGGTTTCCGGTTTTACAACAACCGGAGCATCTATTGTTCCGAATGTTGAAATACTTTCGAAGGGAATACTTTACTGGAGGAGCTTCAGTCATTGGATTGGCGGAATGGGAGTTCTTGTATTTCTTCTTGCTATTGCACCATCAGATAAAAAATCGGGTGGTTTCTCATTGCACCTTCTGAGGGCGGAGAGCCCCGGTCCGAGTGTCGGAAAAATAGTTCCGAAGATGCGCCGGACGGCAATGATACTATATATCATATATGTTGCCCTTACGGTGCTGGATGTGATATTTCTTGCCGCAGGCGGGATGGATCTGTTTGAAGCGTTCTGTCATGCTTTCGGAACTGCCGGAACAGGAGGCTTTGGTGTAAAGGCGGATAGCTTTGCGAGTTACAGCCCATATCTCCAGAATGTGACAACAATATTCATGATACTTTTCGGTATCAACTTCACATGTTATTACCTGCTTCTTACAAAGCAGTTCAGCTCGGTAATTTTTGATGAAGAGCTGAGACTTTATATTGGAACCATTCTGGTGAGCACTATACTGATTTCGGCAGATGTGTACAGATTTTACGGCAGTCTGGAAGAAACTGTTCGTACAGTTGCTTTTCAGGTAGGAAGCATTATCACTACAACAGGATATGCGACTGCTGATTTTGATAAATGGCCTTCATTTTCAAAGTCTATAATCTTATTCCTGATGGTTATGGGAGCCTGTGCCGGAAGTACCGGAGGCGGAATAAAGTGTTCCAGAATTCTTATATTGATAAAGGGGCTCAGGAGAAATATCCATCAGCTCCTTCATCCGCAGAGAGTGCAGGTTGTAAGGATCAATAACAGGACGTTGGGTGAAAACGTCATTGCAAATACAAATGCCTATCTTGCGGCATATGTAATGATAATAATAATAAGTGTTCTGGTTATTTCTTTAGATGGTTTTTCTTTTGAAACTAACTTTTCGGCAGTACTTTGTACCTTCAATAATATAGGTCCCGGACTTGCCGAAGTTGGACCAACATGTAATTTTGCGGCTTATGGTGTTATTTCTAAAGCTGTTCTTATTGCAGGAATGCTGCTTGGAAGGCTTGAGATATTCCCGATACTGCTTCTTTTCTCGGGAAGTACATGGCACTGGAGCACAAAGAGGAGGGGGACTCAATGGAAAAAAGCCCGTCAAACGAGGTCAGAAGAGTAGCTTTTTGCGCGATAGCGGGAGTTTTACTGTCTATAAACATACAAACCTTTGTACACACGGGCGGCCTGCTTCCGGGAGGCTTTAGCGGACTATCTCTGCTGCTGCAGCAGATTGTAAAGATGCTTACGGGAGTAAGCATTCCTTATGGTCCTATATATTTTATATTGAATTTCTTTCCTATAATTCTAAGTTACCGGAAGATAGGAAAGAAATTTACGATCTTTTCATGTGTTACAATTCTTATCAATTCAACACTCACGGATTTTATACCCGTTCATGTCATAACATATGATGTGCTTCTTATAAGCATTTTCGGAGGAATAATCAACGGATTTGCGGTTTCGATGTGTCTGAGAGCCGGAGCAACGAGCGGTGGTACGGACTTTATCGCAATATATGCTTCCGAGAAGTTTGGGATAGATACCTTTAATTATGTTATGCTTTTCAATACGATCATTCTCTGCTGTGATGGTATTCTTTTTGGATGGGACAAAGCACTTTATTCGATAATTTTCCAGTTTACATCAACTCAGATAATAAGACTTGCATATAAGAGATATACAAAGAATACGCTCTTCATCGTAACCGATTTTCCTAAAGAAGTGACAGAAGAGATTTATCATGCCACAGGCCACGGTGCTACCAATATTCACGCGTTCGGGTCCTATGAGGATACGCCGCGCTCTTTTGTGTATTCAATAGTATCGGGAGAAGATACAAAAAAAGTTGTCCAGAGAATAAAATCTGTGGACAACAATGCATTTATTAATGTTGTTAGAACTGAATCGTTAACAGGAAACTTCTGGATGAGACCCAACGACTGACATCACTTTTGACCCCAACATCATATATTTTATAACATTATCATAAAAGGTTCATCACTGTTTATGATGCTGTCGGGATTTCTTTCAGCCAAAATATCACTATCAGTATTTCGTCCTAAAAGATGCCTGATATCGGAACGCAGTTTAAGTATGGTTAAAATCTGCTCTTTATGCTTTATTGAAAGGTCGCGGTAATGACGGTATTCTTCAAGAAGAGAACCCCAGCGGCCTTCATGCTGCAGAAGTTCTATCCTGTAGTTTGATATATTGATCTGAGCATTCAGAAAGTCGTTTGATTTAGGAAACTTCTTAAATACCGGAAGAACTATCTTCATGAGGTCATAATGACCTTTCTGTTTAAAAAATTCCAGCATTCCGAGACATTCGTCGAGATAATCCACTTTATACTCGCAGGTAAGAAAAGCTTCCAGAAGCTCCTTCAGTGCTTCCTGCATATCGGAAGAATTTCCGGCCATGTCTGAATAGAGAAGTTTCAGATAATAATAATCAAGCTCTTTTGATATTTCATTGTTATCTGAATATAGACTCTCCAAAATCCCGATCTCGCGTTCAGCATCCTCTTTTCTGCGCAAACTCACATAAAGCTTTGCAAGATTAACCTGAATCCGAACCTGAAGGTAAACGTAACGCGTATCTGCGTTTTCCTTATTAAGATATTCACGGCAGGCGAGGACTGCTTTTAAGGCAGCGTCGCTTCTGCCGCTTTTATGAAGAAGATTCGAATAGTTAGCATAAGCCATTGCAGCAAGAAGAGTGAGGTTATATTCCCGACTTAGGCGGATAGCCTCCGAATAGCTGTCTGAGGCAGTAGAGAAGATGCCATGCTGTTCGGATAAAACTCCCAATAGATTGTAGCATTCACCTAACAGCTGCCATTCCTCGGCTTCTAACAGCTTTTTAATTGCTGCTTTCAGGTGCTTTATGCATGCTGATGAATTGTACTTTGTAAAAAAGGCATCGGCACTGTAGAAATCAGCAAAACCTGAAAGCGCAGCTTCATTATTCTTTGATGCAAAAATCCTGATCTCTTCAGAAGACTCAAGAACCATGTCCGGATCTGCAAAGCGTCTTTCACTGCATTCTTCTATTAAATTCTTTATTTTTTCCGGATAATGGTCTGTCTTCATTTATGATCTTTATTCCTTCTTTAGCCGTTTTGGGCTTTAGCTTTAGCGCTGATACCTGCTCTCTTTCTCATAAGAGGATCGAGGATACGCTTTCTGATTCTGAGTGTCTTTGGTGTAACTTCCAAAAGTTCGTCTGCGTCAATGAAATCAAGTGCCTGCTCGAGTGAAAGAACAACGGGAGGTACGAGTCTTAATGCTTCATCAGAAGACGAAGTACGTGTGTTGGTAAGGTGCTTTGTCTTGCAGACATTTAATTCGATATCCTCAGATCTGGGATTGGAACCGATTACCATTCCCGAATAAACCTTAGCACCGGGGCCTATAAAGAGGCTTCCGCGCTCCTGAGCGTTAAAGAGACCGTAAGTTACGGCTTCACCGGCCTCAAAAGCTATAAGTGAGCCTGTTTTTCTGTAGGAAAGGTCTCCCTTGTAAGGACCGTAACCGCTGAAAGTTGTATTGATTATACCGTTACCCTTCGTCTCAGTCATGAAAGGACCGCGGAAACCGATAAGTCCTCTTGAGGGAATTGTAAACTCAAGTCTTGTGTATCCGCCTGCGATAGAGCCCATATTTAAGAGCTCGCCCTTTCTCTGGGAAAGATCCTGTATTACAGCACCTGAGAATTCGTCCGGAACATCGACGTATGCAGTTTCCATAGGCTCGGTAAGCTTGCCGTTTTCATCTTTCTG
>CAJORC010000438.1 GCA_905236615.1 uncultured Lachnospiraceae bacterium | reverse complement strand
CATGTTTCAACAGATGAAGTATACGGTTCATTAAGCGACCCGGATGATTATTTCTATGAGACGACACCGTATGATCCCCACAGCCCTTACTCGGCAAGTAAGGCTTCGTCGGATTTTGTCGTGAAGGCTTATGTTGATACCTATAAGTTCCCGGCTGTTATTACCAACTGTTCCAACAACTACGGACCTTTCCAGTTCCCGGAGAAGCTTATTCCGTTGATAATCAACAATGCGCTTAACGGAAAAGCACTTCCTGTATACGGTGATGGAAAGAATGTACGTGACTGGCTCTATGTTGATGACCACTGTAAGGGCATTGATATGGTACTTGAAAAAGGCCGTCTTGGTGAAAAGTACAATATCGGCGGTCACAATGAGAAGCAGAATATAGAAATCATACATATCATTCTGGATACTCTTCGCGAGTTCCTTGATGATTCCGATCCGAGAAAGGCTAATGTAAAGGATGAGCTTATCACTTTCGTAACCGACAGAAAGGGTCACGACAGACGCTATGCCATCGCACCGGACAAGATTAAGAGTGAACTTGGCTGGGAGCCTGAAACCTGCTTCGCAGAAGGCATAAAGAAAACAGTAAAATGGTACTTAGAGCACATCGACTGGATGGAGAATGTAACCAGCGGCGATTACCAGAAATACTACGACAAGATGTATTCAAATAGGTGAGTTAGAGATCAGACGCAGGTATTTTTTCGAAAAGCCTGTGCGTAAAGATTTTAAGTTTTAAGGAGTAAATAATATGAAGGGAATAATACTTGCGGGTGGTTCGGGAACGAGACTTTATCCGCTTACAAAGGCAGTATCAAAACAGATAATGCCCGTTTATGATAAACCGATGATTTACTATCCGCTGTCAACGCTTATGCTTGCAGGAATCAGGGATATACTGATAATCTCGACACCGAGAGATCTTCCGGTATTTAAGGAACTGTTCGGAAGCGGCGAACAGCTTGGACTTAATATGTCCTATATGGTGCAGGAGCATCCGAACGGACTTGCCGAGGCCTTCATACTTGGCGCTGATTTTATCGGAAGCGACAGGGTGGCAATGGTTCTCGGTGACAATATCTTCTATGGACATGACTTTTCAAAGGTTCTTGCTGCAGCTGCAGCAAGGGAAAAGGGCGCGACAATCTTCGGATATTATGTGAAAGAGCCCAGTGCTTATGGCGTTGTAGAATTCGATAAAGAAGGCAGAGCTATCTCCATAGAGGAAAAGCCTGAGAATCCGAAGTCAAAATATGCAGTTCCGGGACTCTACTTCTATGACAATGATGTTGTGGAAATTGCAAAAAACGTCAAGCCTTCGGCAAGAGGAGAGCTGGAGATAACCAGCGTAAATAATACCTATCTCGAAAGGGGCGACCTCTATGTCGAGACTCTTGGACGCGGATTTGCATGGCTTGATACCGGCAGCCACGATTCACTTCTTGATGCGGCAGATTTTGTTGCAGCATTCCAGAAGAGACAGGGACTTTATATTTCGTGTATAGAGGAGATTGCCTATAAAGCGGGATTTATAAACAAAGAGCAGCTTTTGAAGCTTGCAGAACCGCTTATGAAGACAGACTATGGAAAATATCTGGTAAATATAGCCGAAGACGTTTAAGAAGATGAAATCTAAATTGCCGTTAAAAGTGGGAGCTGCGCTTACCATACTTACAGCTGCGACAGTGTCGGTTCTTTGGGCTGACAGGGCTTCCATGAAAAAAAGAATGCTGACGGAGGAGAGGACTCCAGCAATTCTTTCCTCTGCTACAACAGAGCCCGAAGTTACGGAAATTGCTCAGGGCTCTGTTCTTGGTGAGCGTGAAAAAGAAACGGATTCGGCAAATTACAGATCAGAAAATGAGAAAGAAAAAAAGAAGGTTTTCCTGCTTGCCTCCGTTGTCAGGCATAATGTAAATGTTACTGTAGCTGATGAAAACGGAAGGGCTGTAGAAGGAAAGGAATTTCATATTTTCGTCAAAAACGCACGTGGGCTTATCAGTGAGTATGCTGATTATGATAAAGACGGGACGATACATGCAAGAGATATTCCGAGCGGAAGATACAGCGTGAGTCTTGCTTCGGAGGAAGATTACCGTATGTCCGAGCCTGTGGATATAAAGGTTAGGGAAGAAGT
>CAJORC010000437.1 GCA_905236615.1 uncultured Lachnospiraceae bacterium | reverse complement strand
TTCCTCAAAAAGGTATGAAGCCCGACTGTCCGTAAAGGCAATGATCATTCCCGGATTATGTTCCAGGATCATCCTTGCTGTATGATAACTATATTCCTCAAGCTCCTCATATATGATCAACTGATACCTGTCCACATAAGAAAAATCAAGCCCTTCATCCGTTTGAGAATATTCCCAGTAATTTGACAGATGCATCTGAACCATTGGGTTGTTTTTATCTATGTTTATCGGGTCATTTTTTATCCATCCAAGAACAAATTTAGGACCATCTGCTCCGTAAACAATCACCTTATGATGACGCATATCTTTGTTCCTATGATAAAAATCTCTTGCCTTAATGAATACATCCGGCTGCAACTCAAAAGACTTTCTTATTATATTCGGCTTCTCACTTAATGGATATACTAAGATCATTGACGTTTCTCCCTTCGAGTTTATTTAGCAGAGATATTACTTTCTCAATACAGCAGCTGATATTTTTCCTGTCTTCTTTGGCTGGTGTTCCGCCACAATCATTCTTTCAGCCTTCAGACCGTGCTTTGCCAGAAATTCCATGGCTTTTCTGATGTCCTCTGTAATATCCTCTTTTGGAAAGACTACCAGCGAACTGCCTTTCACACCCACATCAGATATTGCCGACTTCAGTGATTCGTAATTGATAGCATCAACACCGGCAAACTTCACCATGGTCTTCTGCTTTTCATCAAGGAGAGCATTTATGGCAGGTTCCACTTCTGCAATGGTGGCAGGAAGATCAAGTCCGATAAACCGATGACCTGTCCTTACATATCTTAAGGCTTTGGGCAGATATCCGCAGGGAAGATCGATTTCCGTAAAATCACCCTCATCCATCGCAAGCTTTTCAATGGTATGATACCTCATATCCATTAACAGGCTCTCGATCAAAAGCTTTACCGCATCTAAACACCTATAAGCATAAAACTGCCTTTAGAAATTTCAACCATCAATATTACTTGGAATACGCTTTTTGCATACAGTAAAAATCAACTAAGCAGCTTCATCTTTTTCTTCAGCTATGAACCTATAAATGTATTTTTCAGACAGCTCATCTATCCTGCCATTTGCCTTTTCCTTTTCGAGAAACTCATTTACGTAATCAAGCAAATCTTCGGATCCATTCGGCATCAGAACCCCAAGCTGTCCATTAGTAAATGGTTCATATATAAGAGGCGCAGCAAGGCGGCTGTCCTGTCCAACATAAAAACCGGCTTCCATAATCTCGGTTATCATCACGTCAGCTTCACCGGAAGCAACAAGCCCCGGGATTTCCTGATTCACGTCATGGATAATAAGTGTTGCATCCGGAAGGTTCTCTCTTGCAAACTTCTCATTAAGACCTCCCGGATTCTCCATTACACGAACCTCAGGATGATTTATTACTTCAAGAGAAATATACTTATCTGCATCCTCAGCCCTGCAAAGAACCGTCTTTCCGTTTCCAAGGTAGCCTTCAGACATAAGAGCCTTCTCCTTGCGGGCATCTGTTATTGTTATACCACAAATCGCTAAGTCGAATTTTCCTGCAAGAGTATCATCCATCAGTGTTGGCCATGAGGTTTTTACATATTCAATCTCTACACCAATCGCATCGGCAAGATCTTCTGCAAGCTCTGCATCAAAGCCAACATAAGTATCTGTTTCCGGATCCAGATATGACATAGGCTGGTAGTCCCCTGCTGTTCCAACCCTGATAACACCGTTCTTTTTAATGCTGTCAAGCACACCTGCTGTTTCGTTACTATCGGACGATACAGCCTGACCGGAATCCGACGGGGCATCTTCCCCCGTCTCGACCTTCTTAATGTCTTCTGTTTGATCAATAGTCAGATCAAAACTGTTAAACATTTCATTGTCCGGAAGAAGCATCTCAAAGTTGTCCGTATAATCCCACTTAAGCTCTGCCTTATCAAATTTCAGCTCCAGTATATGTCCGCCCTTTTTCCTGTCGTTTGAGATAAAATGAAAATGCCAGCCGGAAGCATTAAGCTTGTCCATGTATTCAGGACAATAAAGTCCAACTACTGTTCCCTCGATATTGCTGTAATCAAAAAATGTCTGATCTGTCTCAAGTACATCTGCAAGAGGCTTATACGGTTCGGTCTGTGCCAGTTCACTCCTGACATTCATCTCATTGAAATTCCCATCTATCCGAATCATATAGAACCTGTTATTTCCAAGTTCAGCTACTTTTTTGTTAAGAGTCTCCTTTAGCATGGCTATATCAGCCACATTCGACAATTCCTCGGTTTCATCATTATCAAAAAATGTCACATCACAGAATGGGATTGTCTCGTTATCATCAACCGCTTCCACACTCCCATCTCCCGAAGCCCTGTATATAGTTCCCTCAAGCATAATCAGCTCGCCGTTAAGAGCATCAAAGGTTCCTATACCTGTATCTCCAAGTGTCTTTATCTTTTTTGCCGGCACAGATCCATGATAATCTCCCAATGTTAGTCCCTGCAAAAGAGACACCTGCTCTATGGTCTCCCTGTCACCCTCCTTAACGGAGCTCGCGCGACAGCCTGAAATTAATCCCAATGACATTGCCGCGACAATTATTACTGACATAATCTTCTTTTTCATTTGCATCTCCTTTCGTCTTATTAACACTTGATCTGCTATCAAAATCATGTACGTTCATATTCTTCCGGCTTATAATCAAAAGAATTCATATATGCCTTTCCTGTGCGACGGTAAACATCTTGCCGTGAAAAGTCTCCCTCAAAGTATTTAAGGCTTCCTCATCCTTGGTCGCAAGGAAAATGCCGTCATAATGATATTGTTCCATACGCTGCCGCACGACAGGAAGCATATGCCGATCTCCAATTACCGCCCCCGCATATTCGTCCATTTCCCTAAGGAATTCCGGGTTCAATATATCGTAGCTGATCCTTGCCCTGCTGAATATGTAGGTGAAGGTTCTGACAACCGCCATATAATTCACGATATAAATTGTGTTACTTTCGTCAGAATCCTCCGGCGTGGTCTCGATCTTAAAGTACTTTTTCAGCATCTCATCACTGTATCTGGACGTATTATTCTCCCTTTTGCTTTACATAAACTAATTCACTGTGACAAGCACACCCACAATATTGAGATAATCCATTTTAAGTCCTCCCATCTCTGTCATCGAGGGTTCCTGTCCAAAACCCGAAAGTTCGCTCTTTTTTTACGCTTCTCCCCTATAAGCGCAAAACGTCAGATAAGGGAAGTCAATTTTATAAACTTCTCTTATCTGACGTTTTTAATTCCATTTGTAAAAGC
>CAJORC010000436.1 GCA_905236615.1 uncultured Lachnospiraceae bacterium | reverse complement strand
TGCGTATGATGCGACGCGCGCGGATAGGAAGAGCCTTTGGCTCCCGCGCTTGCGCGGAGAATCCAGCAAAGCTGGATTCTTTGTTCTCACTAATTAACGTTCATTATTCGAGGTAGTTGAAAACTATGAATATATTGAAGAAAAAACCGGTGGAAACCTTATCCAACGGAAGTCAGGTAAATCAGAAATCTCTGAAGATGCGTATATGGAATAACAGAGGTTTTTACCTCATGTTCCTTCCGGTAGCGATATTCGTTTTACTTGTATACTACTGGCCGATGCTTGGTATACGATACGCATTTTACAGCTATAAACTGAGAAGCATTCAATGGGTTGGACTTGGAAATTTTGTAAAGCTTTTCTCGGAGGCGGATTTCTGGCAGTCATTTACAAACACTTTGGAACTGTCAATAATCAAATTATTGCTTAATACTTTTGCAGCGGTTCTCATTTCGGTATTCTTAAATGAAATGAAGAACATGTTCATGAAAAAGACGATCCAGACGATCATTTATCTTCCCCATTTCATGTCTTATGCAGTTGTTGCAGCAATATTTACACTTTTCCTTTCACCTTCATCAACAGGTTTTGTAAATGAAACTTTGAAGGACTGGGGATTTTTATCAAGCAGTATTGATTTCCTTCACAGCAAGAGCATGTGGAGACCGATATTCTTCCTTATCAATATGTGGAAGGAAACAGGTTGGGGAACAGTTATTTTCCTTGCAACACTTTCGGGAATCAATCCTGAACTTTACGAAGCAGCCGACATAGATGGTGCGACACGTCTGCAGAAGATCATGCACGTTACGCTTCCGGCTCTTTCAAACACGATCATCGTAGTTCTTATCCTTAATATGGCTAAGGTACTTAACATGTTCGAGCCTGTATTCGTATTATATAACTCACGTGTTTATGATGTATCGGATGTTATTTCAACTTATGTTTACAGAAAGACTTTCCTTACCGCAATACCTGATTACGGATATTCAACAGCTGTTGGACTTTTCAAATCGGTAGTAGGATGTATCCTTATGCTGATATGTAATCAGGCAAGTAAAAAGGTCAGGGGAAGGGGGATCATGTAATGGATAACGCTAATTTAATGAGACTGAACGGAAAGATGGAAACGCATGAAAAACGTAAGTTTAAGTTTTCAGCTTTCGACTTCACGAACTATATCGTCTTCATAATCATAGCACTGATCGTTATTCTGCCGATGTGGAAAGTAATCGTAGACTCCATGAATTCAGTAGGTGTGTACCAGTTCCGCTTCTGGCCGGAGAACTTCACGCTTGACGGCTATAAAACAATCTTCACAACTAAAAAGCTTTTCAGACCATTCATGAATTCAGTTGTTACAACTGTTGTAGGAACTTTCTTAGGTCTTGCGCTTTCAACACTCGGCGGTTATGTATTAAACCAGTATGACATGCCCGGAAGAAGTGCAATGTCCATGTTCCTCATGATAACAATGGTATTCACAGGCGGAATGATCCCTGAATACCTTGTAATGAAACAGCTCGGACTTGTAGATTCAATGTGGATACTTGTTGTTAAGCACGGTATCAATGTTTACAACCTTGTACTCATGAAGAATTTCTTCGAGGGTATACCGGTTTCGCTGATCGAAGCCGCAAAGATAGACGGCTGCAGCGCAATGGGAATTTTCTTTAAGATAGTACTTCCGCTTTCAAAAGCAGCGCTTGCTTCTATCGGACTTATGTATGCGGTAACGATCTGGAATGACTATTCAACAGTACAGATTTATATCACAAATCCCGACCAGGTAAACTTCCAGTACATGCTGAGAGTAATGATCATGGACGGAGATACGCCGACAACGGCATATAAAGTTTCGCAGGATACGCTTTATTACGCATCGATCATATGCGCAATACTTCCCTTCATGATAGCATATCCATTCCTGCAGAAATACTTTGTAAAAGGTGTAAATGCCGGTGCGGTGAAAGAGTGACAAATGTTATAATAAAAGAGTGTGGTTTCCTGACGAAGCTGCACTCTTTTATTTGTATAAGGAGCTGGTTATTGATATGTATGATTATGATAAGTTCATAAAAAAAATTGAAGATGCGGGGATAGAGCTTCACAGTCTGCTGGTCTGGAAAAAAGGCAGGCTTGAATTTGAAGAATATTTTACGGCAAAAGCGGGAAAGGATAAGCTCCACAGAATGTTTTCCTGCACAAAGACTTTTGTGGGAATGGGGATAGGACTCTTGGTTGAAGATGGCCGTATTAAGACCGATGATCTGATAGCGGATTATTTCCCGGAATTTGTTACACGAGATATAAATCCTCTTGTAGCTGAAATGACGATAGAAGATCTTCTCAGCATGAGAACCTGTTACCGAAAAACAACATATGATACGACCAGCAAAGTAAAGAACTGGGTGGAGAGCTTCTTTATATCTGAACCCGACCATAAGGCGGGAACTGTTTTTAATTATGATACGTCAGCGTCTCACGTTCTTGCAGCACTCATTGAAAAGATAACGGGAAAAGAACTGCTTGAATTTCTGAGAGAAAGATTTTTAAATGAGATAGGTTTTTCTGAAGATGCTTATATTATAAAAGATCCATTCGGTGTATCAATGGGCGGCGCCGGGCTTTATGCAAAAAGTACTGATCTCTTAAAGACGGGGCAGTTGTTTCTGGCTGACGGAATGAGTCATTCCGGAAACGAAATCTTCCCTTCGTCATGGCTTCATGAAATGACAGTGAACCGCGTTTCAACGAAACCAAACCAGAAAGAGGCACAGGGCTACGGTTACCAGCTCTGGATAATTCCAAACGGTTATGCTTTTTACGGTCTCGGCGGTCAGTTGCTCATGATCTTCCCGGAGGCAGAAACAATAGTCGTTACCACT
>CAJORC010000435.1 GCA_905236615.1 uncultured Lachnospiraceae bacterium | reverse complement strand
TATTTCTCTGCCGCAAAGTGAAGATATACTGTTAAAACTTACTGCTGTCCCCCGTGCTAGATTCAGCTTAAGTGACCTTGACTTATTATTATCTGAGAGCGCCATTTTCTTTATTTTATCCAGCGCGATAAATTCAAGCCTGACCGTTGAATCATTATATGTAACCGTGACTCAACGCATCTATTGCCTCTTGCAGTATCTTTATATTATTAAGTCTGGGTGCAGAGCTTCCCAGACTCATATTGACCACGTCAACTTTCCATGATGCAGCTTTATTTATTGCCCTGACAAGATTGGAAATAGGCATTACCCCATCAGAATCCGCAACTTTTATCAGATAAAGATCAGCTTCCGGTGCAACTCCGCATCCACCTTTTTCATTATTGATCTCAGCTGCGATTATTCCTGCCACATGGGTTCCGTGGCTATTTGTTTTCAAATCCGAAACCGGTGATACATCATCGCCGCCATCAGACGCATTATATACTTTTTTTATGTTATTGATTAAGTCTTCATGATCATCATCAAAACCGTTATCTATTACCGCTACACTGACACTTTTTCCTAAAGTGACCTTCCATGCGCCTTCGCTGTTGATCTTCTGATGGTGCCACTGCTGCGGATATAATACATCGTCAGGACTGACTGCTTCAATTTCAGCAGACTCATTTTCCGGATGTTCGCCCGGATAAACATAATCCGCAATTTCGAATAAATAATTCGGCACGATCGTTCTGTCAATGCCCGATGTCTCTGAAGCCGATTCTAAAACGTCTCTTACGTCCTCATCAAACTCTATTACAGCTACTCCATCCATGAACTAAGTCTGGCACCATATGATTCAGCAACCTCTTCAGCCTCTTCCAAGGAATTTGCCGAAAAAACCGCCTCATTTTCTACATAGTCCCTGCCTGCTTCAATTTCATCGGACTCATCCATCGGTTCCGCCCATACCGGAATCAATGAAAAAAGGACAGTAATGATCACAAAAACAGCTATACTGCTCTTCCTTTTCATAGTATGCCTCCCACACTATAACCTCTTTTTTACAGTATACGCTATTATTATGATTTTCTCAAATTTCAACAGTTCCCTGATAATCACCCGAAAAAACGATCCGTTTAATCGCCGCATCATAGTTATACATGGATTTTTTTATCTTTCTGTTCTTTCCGTTAATGTTAACAGAAACCTTTTTGATACTTCCATCCGGTTTAACTGTGATACTGACATTCGAGGAAGATACCGTCTTTGGTCTTATCTCCACTGACAAAGTCATTCCTTTGAAAACTGCATTTGTCTTTTTATCCGCATTCTGCAGTTTTTTTATAGTGACGGTTGAGGTTCCCGCATGCTTGCCATTAGCTATTTTGGCGCTCTTCAAAGCATATACACTGCCATTGTAGCTTACTGTCAATCCTAAATCCGATGCCTTTAGTTTCTTTCCTCCGTAGTCTAATACATTGTTATAGGTCAGTTCGCCGCCATTCTCCAGCTTTACAACCATAACTTTATTGTCTGATTCCGACTCTTTAGGAATATCCTCACTGTCGCCGCTTTCCCCATTTCCCCCATCATTCGGCTGCGATTCGTCATCCCCATCCTTTTCGGCAGACTCACCGCTTACAGTGATCAGTTTGGAATAATCTATACATCCGCCGCGGACAGCCCTGTTATTATCAGAATAGATATATTTTTTCCCGTCAGTTGCGGCAAGAAGTCTTTTCGTCACCTCGTCCACAGTTGATGAGTCATGTTTTGCCTTTAATTCTTCATCTGATGAATAGATCAGTGCTGCTGCTCCGGTCACTATCGGAGTTGCCATTGACGTTCCGCTCAGATAATCATATCCGCCATTTAAATATGTGGAATAAATGGAACTTCCCGGAGCCACTATATCAACCCAGTCCCCATAATTTGAATAATATGCGAGTTCACCATACCTTGTACATGCTCCGACAGCGATCACATGCTCAAGTGCAGCCGGATAGTGACGATTCGATGAAGACTCATTCCCTGCAGAAGCAACTACCGTAGTTCCGTTCTCGTAGGCATAATCCATAACCTCCTGCATTATATTTATCGTTTCATCATCCGGTGTTTCTTTTAATCCCAGACTGATATTGATAACATCAGCATTTTCATTAACAGCCATCTTTACGCCTAAAAGCATTGAAGAAATGGTTATACCTTCCTTTTTTACAGATGGATTTCCGACACATACGGAATATATATTAACACCGGGCGCAACTCCTGCTCCGCCTTTTCCATTATTTCTTTCTGCAGCAATTATTCCGGTCACATGCGTTCCATGTCCATACTTATCAATTTCAGTAGAAACATTTCCGCATTTTTCAGCTTTGATTATCCTTTTATTCAGATCATAATGGCTTGCTTCCACTCCGGTATCCACAACCGCTACAAGAACTCCTTTTCCATCAGTTTTTGCCCATGC
>CAJORC010000434.1 GCA_905236615.1 uncultured Lachnospiraceae bacterium | reverse complement strand
TCTCAATTGATATAATTTTTAGAAATGTTTAAAAAAATTTAACTATCATCAGACATTATTTTGTATTTGTTAGACTTATTACGGTGAAAGTTAGTTTTTTTTAGCAGATGGCTCTTACCATTGTTTTATATGCGTTTCATATACATTTTCGGAATCGTCATCAGGTTCCTTATCCGGTTCTTCGCCGGAACTGCCGGGATTCTCAAGCTCTGCTATCGTTCTGTCTATATCTTCCTTAAGCTGCTGGGCATCTGCATTATGACCATTGCCATTTTCCGACGCACATTCATTTTCAAGAAGCACGGCCTTAGCTTTCTTAAGGATTCCGATAGCCATATCCGTCTTTTCTTTCGTATCAAGGTCATTGAAATCAATCGTATTGCAGATGGAAAGAGCCAGATTGATCATTGTAAGACAGTCCTTTTCACCGGAAGGATTTTTCTTAACTGCTTCACTGAAATATGAAACAGCCGAATTATAATCTCCCTCTTTATAGGACGCATTCCCAAGGTTATACAATCCTGGTCAGGACATCCTGTGCATAACGGAACTCATCCTCTGAAATTTTAATATTTTTCTTTAGTATTTCCTTATAATCAAAAATGCTCTAAACGCTTTATTTCACTAAGGTTTAGAGCATTTTGAGTTTTGTGTATTTATGTAAACCGTTTATGGAATCCGTGCTTCAGGATGACCCCCAGTAACATGATCAGCATCCCCATGACAAAACTTGCGGCCATCATAAGTATACTGCGTACCGGGTTTTCTTCATCAGGTGCCACAACGCTTCCGAGAACACCGCTTGACTCATCGGTACTTACATCAGACAGGTTTATCGGACTCGAAATAAAGTCGTAAGCCTGCGTATACTCCATAGTTCCAAGTCTCGTATTAGGAAGAAGCTCCGAGAAATCCTTCAGCATAAGCTGATTCTCCTCACTTGTCTTATCTTTTACAGCCTTTGCTCCGGATACGCTTGAAGCAACAGCCTTTTCCGATTCCTCCTCAGCTTTGGTTACATTATCCATCAAAGCAGAAATCTGGTTGCTCGTTCCATCAAGTACACCGCCGGCATAGTCCATAAAACCTTCATTGCTTGTGTTTACACCTTCCTCAAAGTTCGAGAGATTATCGTTTATTTTGTTGACTTTATCAAAGAGGCTTTCTTCATCGTTGATCCATTCAAGATCATCGATCTTATCGGTCATATCCTGATGACCAGTGTCGATATCCTTATTGCTTTCATTGACCTGGTCGTTCCACTTGGCAACTCTTTTTTCAATAGGAGTGATCACATTTTTTGATACACTTGCCTTTAGGTCATTTTCTTCCGGGTAGTGGATATCGTTTGCTGAAACTGCCATCTTGTCAATTAGCGTTGTATCACTTATTACGTCTCTGAAAGTCAAATTCCTATATACTCCATTTTCTGAAACCTCTATTGGAACAATCTCATTTTCAGAAACCCTGTGATAAACTACTTCATTAAAACTTACTGTATCATAATTAAATTTATTTACAACATTTGCAGAAATACTTTTGTTAAGTTCTTCAACACTGCCCTGAATCTCAAATCCTTTTGAATTTGAACTTTGCGTTATTAATATTCCACTTTCCTTATAGCCGTCCGCATATATTTCTATATAGCCACCCTCCGGAGATTCTATTACCCTTAGTACATTTTGTGCAGCTTCATCTACTTCGCCTAATGTCTTCTCTTTGACCTCAAGATTATACTTCCGAACCGAAAGATCGTAGTTCTCCGCCATAACCTTGCTGTTTTCCGACATTGTTTTGAGATCTTCTTTGATGCCTTCCACACTATTATTACTGGTGTCTATCATTTCATGAAGTTTCTCATAAACATCATAAACGCCCTTGCTCAGCGCATCGCCTGCTATATCTGACTTATCTTTTATATTCTTTATTGCATCGCCCAGAATTCGAATAAATTTATCAAAATAACCTTCAGCTTTTTCTATATTGTCATTCGTCTTCTCAAGATCGTCACTGTATTCCTCATTTATTGCCATCGCAAGGTTCATATTATCCTCACTGTAAGCGCTTCCGTCAAACATCTCTCCCATGTTTGCCGACACTGTAAGATCTGGTATTTCAACCATTGCAACAAGCCCTTCGCCGTTAATTGAGTCTATTGCCTCCTTATCGGTAAGGTCATTTTTCATTACCTTTTTACTGTCATCCTGTGCAGAATGAAACTCCGTCATGATATCATTTATGTACATATAACTGATATCCTGCTCCAAATTCTGCCCAAAATTGCGGATGTTTTCCAGTGTTTCTTTCTGTTTCTTGTCGCTAATCTTATCACTTATGCAATATTTAATATCTGATTTTTCAAGAACAGTATTTAATGACTCGACATTTTTTGAAAACGTTGCAGGAACAACGATCATTCCTGCATATTTTCCGCTTTCAAGACCATTTGAAGCATCTTCGTATGTCGTATAAAAAAAGTTTTCATTTGGAAAATCTATAATGGATTTTGCAAAGAAAACCTGCTTTCCATCAGAATTTTCCACGCCTTCATCAAAATTAACTACAGCAATTCCATTAGCCTTGCTTGTTGCCTTAGCTATATCTGCCTTTGCTGATGCGTTATCCAGAAAGCATATCCCTGCAGTTGCGGCAGCCATCATCACCAGTAAAGCTATCAGGCAAACAATTATCTTCCTTTTATTCATATCTCCCTACTAACTAAATCCGCATATCCTCAGCCATTTACGGATAAAAAACATATACCATCATTGTATTTTTTTTAGAACATTTGAAATTATAACGCATATTTATTCATCGCGCAAGAATTTTTAAAAAATTTTTAACAAACGATTAGCTTAC
>CAJORC010000433.1 GCA_905236615.1 uncultured Lachnospiraceae bacterium | reverse complement strand
TTCTGACAAAATGACGTCGGATGTCCGTTTTTGCAACGCCGTTGCTCAAATCTTACAATTTGGCATCCGGCGGCAAAAAAGGCTCCTTAACAAGCGTAAGATTATATATCCTATTTGCGGCATAATTAAAACCTGTGTATAAAAAGCCCGCTTCTGAGTTTTGGTTCAAACCATGTGGATTTCGGCGGCATCAGTTCATTTTTATCCGCCACTTCAAATAGTTCACTGATATTTGTGGGGTACATTGAAAAAGCTACTGCATATTCTCTTGAATCTACCAGAGTTTCAAGTTCCTTTAATCCTCTGATGCCTCCCACAAATTTAATTCTTTTGTCAGTTCTCGGGTCTTCGATATTAAGTACCGGCGCCAGAAGTTCATTCTGCAGAACCGATACATCAAGCGCATCCACCGGATCATCAAGCTTAGTTTCCGGTTTTGCCGTAAGATGATACCATGTTCCGCTTATATACATTCCAAAATTACCCTTTGCTTCGGGTCTGTATGCTTCCTGACCAATTTCTTCTATTACAAACTTTTTCCTGACTCTGTCAAGAAATCTGTCTTCTGAAAGTCCGTTCAGATCTGTTACAGCTCTGTTGTAGTCCATTATAAGAAGCTGATCATCAGGGAAGAGTACCGACAGGAAGAAATTAAACTCCTCATCACCCTTCCAATCGGGAGTTGCAGCCCTTTTCCTTTCTGCTGCCTTTACTGCTGAAGCACATCTGTGATGCCCGTCACATATATAAATGGAGCTTATGGAATTAAACTCATCTCTTATCCTCTCTATTTTTTCTTCTTCATTTATTATCCACACCCTGTGTCTTATCCCGTCAGGGCTTTCAAAATCATAAAGAGGCTCATTATCTTTTTTTACTATGTCAACGGTCTCATTTATCAGATCGTTTGAACGATAGCCAAGGAAGATGGGGCCTGTCTGTGCCGAGCAGGCTTCAACATGGCGAATCCTGTCTATTTCCTTGTCTTCTCTCGTATTCTCGTGTTTTTTGATCACCTTATTATTGTAATCATCTACGGCTGCCGTAGCAACTATGCCCGTCTGAGTACGTCCGTTCATAGTAAGTTCATATATATAATAACAGGAGCTGTCATCTTCTGTGAAATCTCCCGCATCTATCATTGAATTAAGCAGTTCTCCGGCTTTTTCATAGCAGCGCGGATCATAAGTGTCAACGCTGTCATCAAAATTTATTTCCGGTCTGTCTATACGCAAAAAAGACAGTGGCTTGTCAGCTGCCTCAGCCTTAGCCTCCTGTCTTGAATATACGTCATATGGAAGTGCCGCAATATCCGCTGCCTTCCCCATCTTAGGTCTTACTGCCCTAAAAGGTCTGATATCTGCCATTTTCAACTCCTATATCCTGCAATTATTCTATACACTAACTATAAGATTATAGACTATAGAAGCAAAATGGTCAATAAATTAGCCAACTATCGACATCTTCTTTCTTTTATTCTGGTAATGAACCTCTTCCGACTCAAAGTCAAAAAGACGCATCCCGTTAACATCTGCTGAGCGCAGAAGTTTTGACGCTGCATCATAAAGACGGTCCATAAATTCTCTCTGATTTTTTTCTTCTCTCATAAAATAGAACTCCTCAAATAAAGCAAAAAAAACAATTTCTTTCAAAGCGTATTAACGATTATATCCGAACTTTTTGAATTTTTTGTGTTTAATATCTTAACAATTGTAAAAATCCAAAAGTCTTTTGACTATAAAATAAATCCATGCTAAAATGTAACGCGACACCGCATTAAAGTGCATTAAAGTTAATTAGATAAAAAGTTAGGAGTTGAGTGACAATGGAAACAAGCAGAAAACCTTATTCTGAAATGTCGGACAGTGAGCTTTCACAGGAGCTTGAAGCGCTCAGGAAAGATTACCACAATTATCAGGCCATGGATATGAACCTCGACATGAGCCGCGGTAAGCCATGCCGTGAACAGTTAGACATATCAATGGGCATGATGGACGTTCTTAATTCCTCTTCGGATCTTGTATGTGAAGACGGAACTGACTGCCGCAATTATGGTGTACTCACAGGTATCGACGAAGCCAGAGAACTTATGTCGGATATGATGGAAAACAATCCCGACAATATTATTATTTTCGGCAACTCATCACTCAATGTCATGTATGACTGTATCAGCCGTTCTTTCACTCATGGCGTAATGGGTTCCACCCCCTGGTGCAAACTTGATAAGGTTAAATGGCTCTGCCCTGTTCCGGGATATGACCGTCACTTTGCAATAACCGAATATTTCGGTATAGAAATGATCAATATTCCCATGACTCCGGAAGGTCCCGACATGGATATGATCGAACAGCTCGTTTCCGAAGATGAGTCTATCAAGGGTATCTGGTGCTGTCCCAAATATTCAAATCCTCAGGGTTACAGCTACTCAGACAGAACGGTCAGCCGTTTTGCACACTTAAAGCCTGCTGCTACGGATTTCAGGATTTACTGGGATAATGCTTACACGATCCATCATCTTTATGAAACCGATCAGGACTATATCGTTGAAATCCTTGCCGAATGTAAAAAAGCAGGAAATCCCGACCTTGTTTATAAATTTGCCTCAACTTCAAAGGTTGCTTTCCCCGGATCCGGTATTGCTGCAATGGCAGCCAGCCTTAACAACCTCGAAGACGTTAAGAAGCAGATGAAATTCCAGACAATCGGTCACGATAAGGTTAATCAGCTTAGAACCACCCGTTTCTTCAAAAACATTCACGGAATGGTTGAGCACATGAAGAAACATGCAGCAATCCTCCGTCCAAAATTTGAAAGCGTTGAAACAATTTTCTCTGAAAATCTTGACGGACTCGGCATCGGTGAATGGACCGTACCGAAGGGCGGATATTTTATCAGCTTTGAAACCCTTCCCGGATGCGCAAAGAAAGTTGTTGCTTACTGTAAAAAGGCAGGTGTTACACTTACAGCTGCAGGTTCAGCTTTTCCTTACCACTTAGACCCGGCAGACACCAATATCCGTATCGCTCCTTCTTTCCCTCCTCTGGAGGAACTCAAAACTGCCGCAAAGCTCTTTACCCTCTGTGTAAAGATTGTCAGCATCGAGAAAATCCTCGAAGATCGCAGCAAATAATAACCGGTCTTATGCAAAGAAACAGCCTCGCACATATTTGTGCGGGGCTTATTTAAACATCGCATTAACTATTTTCTCAAAATTCTCTACAAATTTCTCGTTATTACTTCCGAAATCCCTGTTCATTTCAGAGCTGATCTTATCATAGTTGACTATTGCCAGCTCTAAGTCATTCACATCATATATCGGAATGATGTTCTTCTTCTTATCGGCAACGAATTTAACAAAAGTTACCTGATGGTTATTCACATGTTCATCAAATTCACGAGCTCTGGGAACAACGATAGGTACCTTCCCCAATTGGAGCGGCATGATAAAACTCGAAGGTCCGCCGTGGGTGATTATAATATGAGCCTCGGAAATTTTTTTCTCCATATCGGAAAATGAAAGCCACTGACTCCATTTACAATGCTTAGGCTCGTAGCTGCTAAATCCTGTCTGGATAAATACTTCCTCTTTTATGATCTTTTTCGCCACAAGCGTGTCTATCTTTTTTACAAGCCTGTTAAATTGCTGCTCGTGCGTTCCAACCGTAACAAAAATCATCTTGTCCTCTTGTCAAAAGATACTTCCCAGATTTATCGCCTTCGGATATATCTTTTTCTGTTCTTCCCACTGTAC
>CAJORC010000432.1 GCA_905236615.1 uncultured Lachnospiraceae bacterium | reverse complement strand
TACTGAGATTATTATGAATCTCAAAGAACTCTCCATCAGAAATATGAGCACGAGCGACGAACCCAAGCACGCTTATATCGATTTCGAAGGCGAAGGAGTGGTCAGAGCAGGAGATATCCAGGCTGACCAGGACATCAAGATTATTAATCCCGATCTTGTCATCTGCACAATGAACAAGGGATCGAATGCCAAGCTCTCTATGGAGCTGACAATCACAAACGGGCGCGGATATGTCGGCGCCGACAAGAACAAGGGTGAGGATCTGCCTATAGGAGTTATTGCAATTGACTCAATATACACTCCCGTAGAGCGCGTGAACATGAATGTCGAAAATACCCGTGTGGGTCAGATTACTGACTTCGACAAGCTTACACTTGATATCTTCACGGATGGAACACTTGGACCGGATGAGGCTTTGAGCTTAGCTGCAAAGGTTCTCAGTGAGCATCTCAGCCTATTCATTAACCTTTCCGAGAAGGCAATGGATATACCTCCTGTCATCAAGGAAAAGGAAGATGGCGAGAAGGAAAAAGTCCTGGAGATGAGTATAGACGAGCTCGAGCTTTCGGTTCGTTCATACAATTGCCTAAAGCGCGCAAATATCAATACGGTTCAGGAGCTTTGCTCAAAGACCACGGACGATATGATGAAGGTCAGAAACCTCGGAAGAAAGTCATTGGAAGAGGTGCTTGCCAAGCTGAAGGATCTCGGATTGTCTCTTAGCAGTCCGGACGAAGTCTAAAGGCTGCACCAGGAGGAAAAATATCATGTCCACTTACAGAAAGTTAGGAAAAACAACAGATCAGAGATTGGCTCTTCTGAGAAATCAGACCACAGCTCTTCTCTATAATGGAAAGATAATCACTACCGAGGCCAGAGCCAAGGAAATAAGAAAGATGGCTGAGCCGCTTATTGCCATGGCTGTCCGCGAAATGGACAATACCGAGGAAGTGACAAAGACTGTCAAGGTTGCACGCAAGGATGTTAACGGCAAGCGTGTAAAGGAAGAGAAAGACGGAAAGAAAGTAACTGTTTATGATGAGCAGGAGCGTACCTTCAAAAAAGATCTTCCGAGCCGTGTACATGCTAAGCGTCAGATGGCAAAGATTCTTTATTCTGTTACCGAAGTACCTGAAAAGCAGGCCGGTAGAAAGAAGAACACTGTCAAGGTTGACCTTATTGACAAGCTCTTTACAGAGTATGCACCAAAGTACGCAGATCGTCAGGGCGGTTACACCCGTATCATAAAGATCGGACCGCGTAAGGGTGACGGAGCAATGGAAGTAGTTCTTGAACTGGTTTAACTTCCGTTTCAACTGATTTAAATATTAACCCCTTTCTATGAATTATTTCATAAAAAGGGGTTTTTTATGCTCTGATTTGGTATGATAGAGGTAAGATAAGACTGTTATAAGGTTTTTGCGAGCAGGCAGCAAATCGAATTGCAAATATAATTGTCTAAACAGGATTTGAGCGAGTCTTGACATGATTATGATGAGGTAGCATTATGGATCAGTATACTGTGACCGGGATGAGCTGTGCAGCATGCCAGGCCAGAGTTGAAAAGGCAGTAAGCAACGTTTCCGGAGTAGAAAGCTGTGCAGTAAGTCTTCTTACGAATTCAATGGGGATTACGGGCACGGCATCTGCCGAAGACATCATAGCTGCAGTGGAAAAAGCCGGATATGGTGCATCAAAAAAAGGAGACGGAGTCCGAAAAACATCCGACACATATTCCATCACCGAGGAAGCCTTGATGGATACGGAAACGCCCGTACTTAAGAAAAGACTTTTTAGTTCATTGTTTTTCTTATTGGTACTAATGTATTTTTCTATGGGGCATACGATGTTTGGGTTTCCCGTGCCGGCATTTTTTGATGGGAATCCTGTAGCGTTGGCTTTTACACAGATGATTTTTTCCGCCATAGTTTTAGTTATCAATCAAAAGTTCTTTGTTTCAGGGGGTAAGAGCCTTATCCACAGGGCGCCAAATATGGATTCCCTCGTGGCATTGGGTTCAGGAGCTTCTTTTGTCTGGAGTATGATAATTATCTTTATTATGACAGGAGAGGCTGCTGAAGGTAATATTGAAAGCGCTCATAATCTACTGCATGAACTGTACTTTGAATCAGCAGCCATGATTCTTACCCTCATTACCGTAGGCAAGTTGCTTGAGGCACAT
The DNA here is from genome assembly GCA_905236615.1 of uncultured Lachnospiraceae bacterium. Classification (GTDB taxonomy): domain Bacteria; phylum Bacillota; class Clostridia; order Lachnospirales; family Lachnospiraceae; genus NK4A144. The sequence goes on along the minus strand of CAJORC010000432.1, from coordinate 125 downwards.
TCAAAGGGAAAGACTACAGATGCTCTCAAAGGGCTTATAAAGCTTTCACCGAAGACAGCAACGATTGTAAGAGACGGGCAGGAGTTTTTAGTTCCTGTGGAACAGGTGAAGGTAGGGGATGTATT
>CAJORC010000431.1 GCA_905236615.1 uncultured Lachnospiraceae bacterium | reverse complement strand
TCATTACTATGAGCAGCGCGCAAAGGGCGGCACAGGTCTTCTGACCGTCGAGAATGTCAGCGTTGACGATCCCATGGGTTCAAACGGAACTACACAGTTAAGACTGGATAAGGATAACTATATCCCCAGATTATTCAAGCTGTGCGAAACTGTACATAAACACGGAGCATGCATTTCCATTCAGCTTAACCACGCCGGTGCATCAGCAAGACAGGCACGTATCGGAGCGCAGCCTGTTTCCGCTTCGGATGTTCCTTCAAAGACAGGCGGAGAGATTCCGCGTCCTCTTGAGAAGGAAGAAATTTACGCTATCGTAAAGAAATTCGGCGAAGCTGCAAAGCGTGCACAGACTTCAGGTTTTGATGCCGTAGAGATCCATGCAGGACATTCTTACCTTATAAGCCAGTTCCTTTCTCCCATAACCAACAAGAGAACCGATGAATTCGGAGGAAGTCCCGAGAACCGTGCACGTCTTGCAAAACTCGTTATCGAAGAAGTAAGAAAACAGGTTGGACCCTTCTTCCCCATCTTCGTCCGTATAAGTGCAGATGAATTCCTTGAAGGCGGAAACACACTCGATGACTGCCTTGAGTATCTTCAGTACTTTGAAAAGGAAGTTGATGTATTTGATGTTTCCTGTGCACTGAACGATTCCGTTCACTATCAGATCGATGCCAATTACATGCCTGACGGCTGGAGAGCTTACATGGCAAAGGCTGTAAAAGAAAGATACAACAAACCCGTTATCACAATGGGTAACATCAGAGATCCCCAGGTTGCCGAAGATATCCTTGCACGCGGAGATGCAGACCTTATCGGTATGGGTCGCGGACTTATCGCCGATCCTGACTGGGTAAACAAGGTTGAATGGGGACACGAGGACGAGATCCGTAAATGTATCTCCTGTAACGTTGGATGCGCAGGTCACAGAATCGGACTTAACCAGCCTATCCGCTGCACAGTTAACCCTGCAGTCAACAGTGGTGAGGATTATGCCAAGACCAAGATCAAAAAGCCCTGCAATGTAGTTGTTATCGGTGCCGGTACCGCCGGACTTGAAGCAGCCTGCACTGCCGCAGAAGTTGGCTGTACAACTGTCCTCATTGAGAAGACTAACCAGCTCGGCGGTCTTGCCGCTATTATTTCAAAAATACCGGATAAGACACGTATGTCTGACTTCCCGAAATACCTGATAAACAGGGCTTCTAAGCTCAGGAACCTCTTTATTCTTAAGAATACAGAGCCTACAATGGAACTCGTGCAGAGCTTCAACCCCGATATCATCGTAAATGCAACAGGTTCAACTCCTACCCTTCCTCCTATCAAGGGTCTTCTTGACAGGGTCGACAAAGAAGGAACAAAGGTTGCAACTGTTCTTAAGATGATCGAGCGTATGGACAGCTATCCTGAAAAGATGGACGGACAGAAAGTTGTTGTTGTCGGCGGCGGTGCTGTTGGACTTGACGTTATGGAATATTTCACCGAGAAGGGTGCAGATGTTACCATTATCGAAATGCTTCCTATGATCGGAAATGGTCTTGATCCCATTACCAAATGCGACACAACTACAAAGATGAAGAAGTTCAACGTTACACAGATGACAAATACAGCCCTTCAGGAAGTTTGCGACGATAAGTTCATCGTTAAGAATCCTCAGGGTGAGATTGTTGATGTTCCTTTCGACTACGGTTTCATGTGTCTCGGTATGAGAGCAAACAATCCTGTTCTTCAGGATCTTGAAAATACCTTCGCTGACACCAATGTTGAGATCTACAATATCGGTGACTCAAGACGCGCACGCCGTATTATCGAAGGTACTGAAGAAGGACGTAACATCCTTGAAGTATTAAAAAAGCACGATTTTCTTTAATATCACCGCCTCCGGTATTATCTTTACCGGAGGCGTTTTTCTGTTACACTCCCTCTTCATGTTCTCACGCAGCCAGCAGTAAAGTGCCGGCTGCTGACTGAATCGAAAAGTTTTTCTTCTTATCTTATCTTTTCATTTGACTATAAATTCCCCACAGATTATACTATTTTCCGAAAGGATTTAATTATGCGATTATTTAAGATTAAAGACACTAAAAATTTTATGTCACACCTTTTCCTTAAAGATACTTTTGATAATTACAGTCTTATATCAGCTGATATCAAAACTTTCTGTACTTACAGTATCGATGGAAAATTTGAAAAGAATTTCTTTAAGAATGATGAAAATACAGACCATGATCAGGAGAAAAATTACTGTAAATGGTCCAATCTGAAATCAACTGCTACAAGCCTGATAAAAGGCCGCAATACCCCGCTTTTCATGAAGTTCATATTTTCCCTGACACCTGATATTTTATCTGAAGATGCCGAAATCGATGAAGGCGTGGAGTCCCTGACTCTTACGGTCCGCTTTGATGAAAATGCACTTACCGTATCTTCTGCCGTGAACCGCAGAAATTTCTCACTCGACAGAAGCATTGATGAGCTTTGGGATAAAAAAGCCGAAAAAATCCTGCTTGAAGCAGGTCTTGCTTTTGAAGAAGAATAAAGCCATTGACTTAAGCTTCAGACAGCTTTTGGTCAATGGCTCTTAGCATCAGAGTTTTATGTTTTTTAACAGATCACCCAGTGAGGTTGTAACTGCTTTTGTTTCCGGAAGTTCAAAGCTTTCCTCTTCCTCAGCTTCTGTTGCCTCATTAAGTGCTTTTAT
>CAJORC010000430.1 GCA_905236615.1 uncultured Lachnospiraceae bacterium | reverse complement strand
GAGCCATTTTCTCTTGTCTGCAGGTGTCTTAACAGCTTCGATGATGTTCTCGCCAAGCTTGTGAGCCCTTGCAATAAGCTTATCATCAAGAAGGCACTGTGCAGGTGCGGGTACTCTTGTTGCAAGGAGCATATCCACAACCTTCATGTCTGTGGTGAACATTGTTGCCTGAAGTCCTTCAAGTGCCATTGACTGCCATGCCCTTGTCGAACCGCCTACCGAAATAAGTCCTGCAACCCTGTCTCTGTGCTCTATTGCACCAATCGTCTCAAGGAATGCTGTCTCGTAGCTTAAGCTTCTCTGTGCAAATGCAAGATAATTTGCAGCCGGCATTAAGTCATATGTCGGAACTGAATATATAACCGCATCCTGGTCAAGAAGCACTTCCATGATCTTCTTTTTATCATCTTTATCATCGAGGACACATCCTACATGCTTGCCCTGTGACATACCAATGGTGCAGCTTGTGCATCCGGTACAGTCAAGGATCTCATAATCCCTTAAGTTGATCATCGTTACTTCTGCACCGGCTTCTTCACAGGCTATAAGTGCCTCTTTCAGTAATATCTCACTGTTGCTGTTTTTTCTTCCGGCGGTAACGCCCATTACTTTGATTCCCATAAAACCTTTAATTCTCCTCAATCTTTATTTTGTCTATTTATTAACAATTTATCGCTGGTTAAAAATTTATCATTTATTGTACTTATTTTCATCCAACAAAAATTGAGTAAAAAACATATTTTTCACGAATTATTTCCGACATTTGTCGGATGCATCTGATATAATAAAAACGGAGGATTTTTATGGCTTACATTTCAGATATCATCGATGCGATCGAAAAGAAATACCAGATAAAGGTAAAGGGAAAGGCCCGGAATCATTCATTTGTAGACGGGATTCGTTTTTTTAACAAAGATGACGCGAATATAGAGCATCTGCTTCCTGACATACTCTACATTGCTGATTTTAAGACCTTTGGACAGTCAAACGTTTACGGATATGTGATCTTTATCGGAAGCGGAGGAGAAGTTCCGGCTTCCGACTCATTATATACAGAGGAAGAACTCAGTCTCACAGAGCTTTACAATCTGATGGAGGATGTCATACTGTCCTACCGGCAGATAGAGGTGCAGAAGCGAAATCTTTTTAATATCCTGCACAGCGGCCTCGGGATGAGAGCCCTTCTTGAAACCGCTTATAAATACTTAAATAACGTTATCGTTATCTGTGACAGCAGTTATGCGATACTTGAAGCATACCCCGAAGTTCCGCAGACGGGTAATCTTGAGATCAGAAATAACAGGCTTTCCGTTGATACGAAAAGTTCTGAAGACATGGAACAGAAGAAGGTTACGGAGAGGATCTATCATTCCGTCTATCCTTTTGCGACAAGATTTGATGATTTTTCCTATCACTGGATATTTGAAAGCATCCGGATCAAGCGTGCTGTTGTGGGCTATATCTGCGTCATCTGCAGTCAGCGGGACTATGTTGAAAGCGATCTGGACCTGATACATACCCTCACCCAGATGGTATCCATACAGCTTCAGAAGGATGACAGCTACAGGAATCCGCAGGGAATCAAATACGACAATTATCTGAAAGACCTTTTCGGACGGCATTTAAGCGAGGATAATGCCCTTACACAGCTGAAGCTCCTAGGGGTAAAGCCGATGAATTACTACTACATCATCGCGAGTTCTTTCACGAACAGCTCCGAACGTCTTCTGACTTTTTATTATTATATACAGCAGTTGTCCGCGATCCTTCCGAACAGCATTTCCGGAATCTTCGGCAACCGCTTCATAACCCTTGTCTCCACCGATAAGATGGAGACTTTGCAGGATAATACCCTCAGCCGTCTGAAGACATTCCTGACCATGAACAATATGATAAGTGCGGTCAGCTATCTCTTTGACAGACTGAGCGACAGTTCCGCCTATTATAATCAGTGCCAGAGTCTCCTTACCCAGAGCCTGACGGTTTTTAACGAGTCGCCGGTCGTTTTCTATCAGGACTATTACTTAAAGCACGTTTTAAATATGCTCAGCAACCTTCCCCTTGCGGAAGCGTCTGTCCACCCTGCGATAAAGTTCACTAAAAAGTATGATGAAGAACATGGGACCAATTATATAGAAACCCTGCAGTCTTATTTCGAAAATAACAGAAGCGCCGCTGCCACAGCCAATGCGCTTTTCATCCACAAGTCCACTTTATTCTATCGCTTTGACAGGATGAAACAGCTTTTCAACATCAGCCTTGATGACAACGACGCCCTCTTTGCTTATGAATACTCAATTAAGATATTGTCTTTTATCGCTTCCTCGAAGTCTCCGGGGTAAGCTGCAGTCACCTCTATTTCGTTATCAGAAAAAGGCTGCCTGCATTTAAGCTTTACCGCATGCAGTAACGCTCTCTTAAAACCGCAGCTTTTTTCACGATCTCCGTAGAGAAGGTCTCCGATCAGCGGGTGACCTTCCGACTGCATGTGGACTCTGATCTGGTGGGTTCTGCCCGTATCGATCTTTGCCTCTATGAGACTTACCTTCGTGTCCGAGATGCTGTATCTTTTTAAGACTCTGTAATGCGTCACGGCACTTTGTCCGCCCGGTTCTTCACAGGTCCGTCTCAGGAGTTTCACATTCGGTATCTGCTCGATCGGCTTATTTATCGTGTCCGCATCTTTTTCAACCCAGCCCTGAACGACCGCGTGATACGTCCTTCCGCTTGTTCCGATCTCCCTCTGGTTAAACAGTCTTCCCGCAGACGCCTTGTTTTTTGCAAAAAGTACGGCTCCCGACGTTTCCATGTCCAGCCTTCCGATGGAACGGTATATCAGTTCCATTCCCCGGCTCTCGTAATAATACGCAACTATATTGGAGAGGGTATCTCTGTAATGACCGTAACAGGGATGCACAGCCATACCCGACGGCTTGTTTACGATAAGGATATCTTCATCTTCATATAAAATATCCAGTTCGCCCCTGACTGCCTCCACCCTGTGCTCCGCTATCGCCTGCGGAGGATCGGTCAGTCTCACCGTAAGTATCTCTCCCGGTGTCATCCTTTCATTGGCATAAACGCTTCTCACCTGTCCGTCAGGAGACTTTACGGTCACTCCGTCATCGTTGTATTTCGCATGACACCATTCATGGGATCTGAGTTTCATGCAGTTTTTAATGACCTGCCCCACGATACCGTTTATCGTGACCGGCAGGTCAGTTTCTTTTAGTTTATATTCAAATATTCTTTCCATTAACTTAACTTCTTTATCTCTTCGAGATAGGCATAACCTTCTTCGACATCAGGTTCTATCATTGCGCCCTCTCCCCATTCATTCCATGCATTGAGGTAGACAAAGTCGTTTTCCCGGCCTGAAACTTTTCCCTTCAGGCTTGCAAGAGTTTCACCGAAGATAGCCGGGGATGCTCCGGTATATACAAGTCCCTTGTAATCACGTCTGGGAGTATTGTCCCAGCGGGCGAGTATTCCGGGCATTTCATTCTCTTCGTAATCACGCTCCGCGATATTATCGAGTATCCATTTAATGGGAATACGTCTTTCAAGTATTTTCTTCTTCCTGATAAGATTCAGTCCATGGCGGAAAGCCGTTGCAAAATTATACTGTGCTTCCCTCAGCCTGCTGAAATGATGCTTTAAGGTATATCCGGGTTCGAAGTCATAGAATGCATCGACCAGTACTTTTCTCTTTTCAACGCCGCCGGCCGTATTTCCGGCAACAACATATATTCCTTCAAAGCCTTCTTCTTTTGCCCTTTTATTAAAGTAGCCCAGCATATCGGCAAGTTTTGCTATGTCGAATGTTCTGTATATATTGAAAAGAGGTTTATTTCCGACTTTTATATAACGGGGATCTTTGAAGAATTTAAGGCAGTAGTCGAAATGTTCCTTCCATTCCGCTTCACTGCCGTATTCCTGCTTCATGAGGATTTCTTCCTGCAGGTCATACCATGCTCTTGTCCATGTTTCATTCGCCCATGTTATGCAGTATTTAAGGTCTATCTCCGGATGCGACAGCAGTATTTCAAGCGGTTCTTCCATTAGTTTTTTTCCGCAGAAATAATACTGGTAAACAGCAAATCCGTATACCCCGTATTTTTTTGCAAGCTCTGCCTGTCTCTTCCATGTTTCCACGCCTTCTTTTACAAGATCGTAATAACCGTCGAGTGGAACGCGGGGCTGGAGGTGTCCGTTAAAAAGCGGCTTTGCCTTTTTTACGGCAGTCCACTCTGTGTATCCTTCTCCCCACCATTCATTATTCTCTTTGAATTCATGAAACTGCGGCAGGTATAGTGCTATTATTCTCATTTTATTTCCTCTTAAAATCTATTTAAAAGTGACG
>CAJORC010000429.1 GCA_905236615.1 uncultured Lachnospiraceae bacterium | reverse complement strand
GACGGAGTAGAAGCAGGTAAGGTAAAATGGAAGACCATCATTGAAAATTTCTATCCTGATCTTGAGAAAGCAGTTGAGAAAGCTGAAAAAGAGATTGAGGAAGTTGAGATACGCGATGAAGTTACGGATGTGATATGTGAGGAATGCGGATGCAACATGGTAGTAAAGTACGGTCCGCACGGAAAATTCCTTGGATGCCCCGGATTTCCCGAGTGCAGAAATACAAAGCCTTATTATGAGAAGATAGGCGTTAAATGTCCGAAATGCGGTAATGAGATCGTTATGCGAATGACCAATAAGGGCAGACGTTTTTACGGATGTCTGGGTTATCCGGAATGCGATTTCACAAGCTGGCCAAGACCGTCGAAGAAGAGTTGTCCGGACTGCGGAGGTATGATGGTCGAAAAGGGCAAAAAGCTTGTATGTATTAATGAAGAATGTAAAAAAGTAATAGACAGAGAAGAGGAAGAAGATTGAGCAGCGTAGAATTACTGGATAAAACAAGGAAGATAAACAGGTTATTACACGACAATCAGAAGACAAAAGTAGTATTTAACGATATATGTGAATGCATGGGCAAGCTTATTGACTCATGTTCGTTTGTTTTAAGCAAAAAAGGCAAGATGCTCGGAAGCTTTAATGAAATGGCTGACGAGGAGATACTTCCGTTCAATGATGAAGTCGGCGAATTCATCCGTCCCGAGATCAATGCAAGACTTCTGGAGGTTCGTTCAACTCAGGAGAACGTAAATACCGATACTCTGGGACTTAAGATGCCGGGAGAGTACTGCTGGTATATGATGGTCGCTCCCATATATATAGCCGGTGAGCGCCTTGGAACACTTGTTGTATGCAGAAATACGGATAATTACTCCATAGATGATATAATTGTCACAGAGTATACAACTACAGTGGTAGGACTTGAGATCATGCGTTCCGAGAGTGAAGAACATGCGGAAGAGGACAGAAGAGTAAAAAATATCCGTTCTGCAATATCCTCACTTTCAAGCTCTGAGTCAAAGGCCATGAGACAGGTTCTCAGGGAGCTTGATTCTGATGAGGGAATTATCGTTGCTTCAAGGATTGCTGATGAAGTCGGAATAACACGTTCGGTTATCGTAAACGGATTAAGAAAACTTGAGAGTGCCGGTATCATTGAATGTCATTCATCGGGAATGAGAGGAACTTTCATCAGGATATTGAATGACGATATTCAGACAGAGATGCTTCATTAATTTTTTATAAAGTAAAATAAATTTTTTATTAAAAGACCTGAACTATAGTTTTTTCTTATAAAGAGCTTATAGTTCAGGTCTTTATTATTATGTGAAAATCTTAAATTTTTTTGCATATGTATACATACAATAATATTGTATAAAACCCAGTACCCGTGCGCTTTTCGGGCTTATTCAGATTGACTTTTAACTTAAAATCTTTATAATAGTAATTGTAAATTTATCACAAAGCATGGTAAAGATTGTACGGATATTACGACAATATTTACCAAAGCGATATTTTATGAGGGGGAGCTTTATGATAAATACTAATATCTACAACTATATCAATGTGCTTGATAAGGCAGCGGATGCGTCTGCGCTCAGAAACAAAGCGATCGCTAATAACCTTGCCAATGTTGACACGCCCATGTATAAAAGACAGGACGTGTCGTTCGCGACGGAATTTGAGAGGGCGCTCAGGCATTCGCGTTATAAGAGCCTTGATGAAAAAATCGACAATCTGAACATAAAGAATCTGCACGGGCGGGTTTATACTGATGCCATAGGATACTCCTACAGGCTTGATGGAAACAATGTTGACGTTGATACAGAGAATGCAGAGATGGCAAAGAATCAGCTTACTTATTCCGGAATCAGCCAGAGTATAACAGCTGAGTTCCAGAATATCATGTCTGTATGCAAGTAAGTAAGGAGGGGCACGTATGGCAGTATTTGACAGTTTTAGTATAAATGCTTCAGGTCTGACTGCGGAGAGATACCGCATGGACATCATATCAGAGAATGTGGCTAATGCAAATACCACGCGCACGGACGACGGGACACCCTATACGAGGAAGGTTGTGACATTCAAGGAAAAGCTTGACCCGCATGCGTCCTTTAGTGCATATCTTGCTTCGAATCAGAGCAAATACAACAGGACGGGAATGCTCGGTGTAAAGGTTGGCGGAGTTTATGACGATACTCACACCGATTACAAGATGGTTTATGATCCGTCTCATCCGGATGCGGACGAGAACGGTTATGTTACTTATCCTAATGTAAATATAGTTACGGAAATGACGAACCTTATTGATGCGAGCAGAGCTTATGAGGCAAACGCAACGGCATTTAATTCGAGTAAGGCTATCGTCCAGACCGGACTGAGCATAGGTAAGTCATAAATTGTGTTTTATATAGGGGGATATAGGGTGCATGGATATTGGAAAGATCTATAACGTATCTTCACCGGTCATCGGAGCTGAAGAGCTTCGCTTCAGGGGAGCAGAAGGAACTTCAGATGGAAGATTCGCATCAATTCTTGACGCTGCAAAACAGCAGCTTAGTGAAACAAATTCATATCTGAATACGCAGGAAGAGGAGGAAGTCAAGTTCTCGCTTGGACTTACCGAGAATGCCCATGATCTGGCAATCGCACAGGCAAAGGCAAAAGCTTCTCTTCAGTATACTGTCGCACTGCGCGATAAATTTCTTGAAGCTTATAAGGAAATAGTCCAGATACAGATGTAACAGTCAGTCCGCGGTTTTTTAGGTTTTGCTGGAGGAAAGTATAAATGCAGGAACGCATCAGGGGATTACTTAAAAGGTTACAGGAATGGTGGAATAAATTTACCGCAAAGCAGAAGACAGTTATTATTTCTGTTGCGGCTGCGGTTGTTGTTGCCATCACTATATTTATTTGGGCTATATCTGCGCCGCAGTATGTGACGCTTGTTTCCAATGAGACAACAAAAACAACTTCACAGGTGAAGACTATTCTTGATGACGGCGGAATAGATTACAGGATTTCTGACGATGGTCTCACGGTACAGGTTAATAAAAAGCAGCTCTCGCAGGCAAGGATAGTTCTGGGAGCAAATGATATACCGGCGGCATCTTATGATATTTCGAATGTATTCAGCGGAGGATTTTCAACAACTGAAGCTGACAAGGCAAAGAAATATAAGCTCTATCTTGAGAATAACATAAGTGAAGATCTTGAAACACAGGATAATATTGACAAGGCATCCGTGAAATTAAGCATACCGGATGATGACGGAACGCTTCTTTCGGAGAAAAAGGAGTCTTATGCCAGCGTTATGCTGACACTTAAGAATCCCGATAACATGAATGATGATATAGCATCTACACTTGCTCGCTTTGTTGCTACGGCTATCGGAAACAAAAGCACGGCAAACGTGGTCATTATGGATTCGTCGGGAAATATGCTTTTCTCGGGAGAAGACGACGGCTCTTCTTCGGGAAGTGCATCGAACAGGCTTAATTACAAGACGAAGTTTGACAATATCGTAAAGAATGAGATACGTCAGGCGCTTGTTGGCGCAAAGATCTACGATAACGTAGAAGTAGTTCCGAATCTTGCCCTCGACTGGTCTGATACAGAAACCACAAGCCATACTTATACACCGGCTGACGGTCAGAGCCAGGGCGTCCTTTCGCACGAGGACTCTTATTCACAGACAGCACAGAATTCTAACGGTCAGGTTCCGGGAACGGATACCAATGGTGATAATACCTACGTTTATGCGGATAATGGAAATTCATCAACAACTACTGATGAGACTTCTAAAGATTATCTGCCTAATGAAACCATTACAAAGAATACCAAAGCCGGAGGAGCTGTTGATTATGCCAATTCTTCTATCGGTATAACGGCGATCAAGTATATTATCTATAATGAAGATGACATGAAGGCCCAGGGTCTCCTTGACGGTACCACATTTGATGAATTTAAGGCTGCTAACTCTGAGAGAGTAAAGATAGACGTTGATGAGGATGTAAGTGCGGTAGTTTCAAAAGCTACGGGTATTGCTGCAGCGAACATCCAGATCGTCGCTTATAATGAGCCTGTATTCATAGAAAGCGACAAGACCGGCATAACATGGCAGACAATTCTTATGATCGGTCTTATAGTTCTGATACTTGCCCTGCTTGCATTTGTGGTTATCCGTTCGATGCGTTCGGAGAAACAGCAGGAACAGCCGCAGGAAATCGTGCTGGACGATCTGCTTCAGAGTTCACAGCAGGTACAGCTTGAGGACATAAGTTCTGAAGAAGAGAAGTCAGATGCACGTATCATGATAGAAAAATTTGTTGACGAGAACCCGGAGGGAGCAGCAAATCTGCTTCGCAACTGGCTCGCCGAGGATTGGGGGTAAGCTGAATGGCAAGTAGTTCCGCAGACTCTTTAAGCGGGTTACAGAAAGCGGCGGTATTGCTAATTTCACTGGGACCGGAAAAATCCTCGAAGATTTTTAAGCACTTAAAAGAGGATGAGATAGAGGAACTTACTCTTGAAATAGCTAATACCAGAACTATAACACCGCAGATAAAAGAGGATGTCATAAACGAATTTTATCAGGTTTGTCTTGCCCAGCAGTATATCGCAGAAGGCGGTATCGGATACGCTAAGGAACTCCTTGAACAGGCATTGGGTTCCGATAAGGCGGTTGACGTTATTTCGCGTCTGACGGCTTCTCTGCAGGTTAAACCTTTTGAATTTGTGAAAAAGACAGATGCTTCACAGCTATTGAACTTCATACAGGATGAGCATCCACAGACCATCGCACTCATTCTTTCCTATCTGTCGGCTAATCAGGCTTCGCAGATAATCGGCGCACTTCCGCCCGATAAACAGGCAGATGTTGCGAGAAGAATTGCCAAGATGGACAGAACGAGTCCGGATATCGTCAAGGAGGTGGAGAAAGCACTGGAAACAAAACTTTCATCCCTTGTCAATCAGGATTACACCATTGTCGGTGGTGTCGATGCTATCGTAGAAATCCTGAATACGGTAGACAGAACAACAGAGAAACATATCATGGAAACTCTCGAAGTGGACGAGCCGGAGCTTGCAGACGAGATCAGGAAGAAGATGTTCGTATTCGAAGATATCCTGCTGCTTGATGACAGGGCTATCCAGAGAGTACTTCGAGACGTTGATAATAACGACCTTGCTATGGCACTGAAGGGTGCTAATGAAGATGTACAGTCGGCAATCTTCAGGAACCTGTCAAAACGTCTTGCTGCTATGATCAAGGAAGACATGGAATTCATGGGCCCTGTAAGGATGAAGGATGTAGAGGAAGCCCAGCAGAAGATCGTAAGCGTTATCAGGAAGCTCGAGGATGCCGGAGAGATTGTTATTTCGAGAGGCGGAGGAGACGAGATAGTTGTCTAATTTGATAAAACGCGCATACACCTTTAGCAATCAGACACCGGAAAAGTATGTGATCGATTCGAATGGTCAGGTGGCGGAAAAAATCAATAAGATATTAAGAGAGATGGAAAATGAGGAAGTAGACCTTGACGGTTTTTCGGAAGGCCTGAATGCCGAAAGGGTTGAGCTTCTGACTGAAGACGGGGAGCAGCCGGAATATGAGGCTGCGCCTCAGTATGAAGAACCTCCGGAAGACCTTCGTGCTGAAGAAGAGGAGATAATAAGCGAGGCAAGGGCTGAGGCAGAGCGCATAATCGAGGAAGCGCGTGCTGAAGCGGAGGAAATAAGAGCGGCGGCTGAAGCCGAGGGAAGACAGAACGGTTACGAGAAAGGGCATGAAGATGCTCTTGCTGAATCGGAAAGAGCCAGGGCTGAGTACGAGGAGCGCGCCGATAAATTAGAAGACGATTACCAGAAGAAAATTGAAGAGCTTGAGCCGATGTTCATAGATACCCTTACAGATATTTATGAACATGTTTTTCATGTACGGTTCGGTCAGAATAAAGAAGTCATATTCCATCTTATACAGGATGCAGTCAGGAAGGTCGAGGGTAACTCGAATTTCATTATTCATGTTTCGAAAGATGATTATGGCTTTGTTTCGATGCAGAAAAAACAGCTCCTTGCCGGAGTGTCAAATGCGGAGTCTGCCGAGATCGTTGAGGATATCACTCTGAAACCTAATGAGTGCATGATCGAAACAGGATCGGGAATTTATGACTGCTCGCTGGAAACACAGCTGGCGGGACTCAAGAGAGAGCTTAAGCTGTTGTCATATAGAAAGAGTTAGATCGTTCAGCAGATGATGCAAAGGGAAAATGACCATGGAAGCAATAGATTTTTCAAAATATGCAAAACTGAGTGAAATGACCTTTTACAAAAAACTTGGAAAGGTTGTTAATGTTGTCGGGCTTACCATAGAGTCACTGGGACCGGATGCGAAGCTGGCAGATCTTTGCAGGATAATGCCGGATGATGACAGCAAGTCTCCGATACTTGCAGAAGTTATAGGCTTTAAGGATTCGAAAACCTTGTTGATGCCATATGAGCTGACTGAAGGTATAGGGGCAGGATGTACGGTTGAAAATCTTGGTCATCCGCTGAGCGTTACCGTGGGTGAGGAGCTTTTGGGCCATACACTTGACGGACTGGGAAGACCCACGGACGGCTATGAGATACTTGGCGGAGAGGAGTATCCCGTGGAAGCACCTCCGCCGGATCCGATGGACAGAGTCATAATACATGATATCCTGCCGCTCGGAGTAAAAGCGGTTGACGGACTTATGACGATCGGAAAGGGACAGCGTATAGGTATATTCGCGGGTTCCGGTGTCGGAAAAAGTACACTTATGGGAATGTTCGCTAGAAATACAAAAGCGGATATAAATGTTATAGCCCTTATCGGAGAGCGAGGAAGAGAAGTAAGGGAGTTCATCGAGCGTGACCTCGGAGTAGAGGGCATGAAGCGTTCGGTAGTTGTGGTAGCGACTTCGGATAAGCCTGCACTCCTTAGAAACAAGGCTGCAAAAACAGCCACGGCTGTAGCTGAATATTTCAGAAATCAGGGTAAAGACGTGCTGCTGATGATGGATTCACTTACACGTTTTTCCATGGCACAGAGAGAAATAGGACTTGCATCGGGAGAACCTCCGGTAACAAGAGGATATCCTCCATCGGTATATGCGGAAATGCCGAAACTTCTGGAGAGAGCCGGAAACGGTGAAAGAGGTTCGATAACAGGTCTTTATACCGTACTTGTCGATGGTGATGATTTCAATGAACCTATAACAGATACGGCAAGATCCATACTTGACGGTCATGTAATGCTTTCGAGACAGCTTGCGCATCAGAACCATTATCCGGCAATTGATGTACTGCAGAGTATTTCAAGATGTATGTCGCAGATAGCAAGCAAGAATCATAAGGCACTTGCATCAAAAATGAAAACTGTACTTGCGACCTATCATGAGTCCGAAGACCTTATAAATATAGGTGCATATCAGAAAGGTTCGTCAAAGACAATAGATTATGCAATAGAAAAAATAGACGCTGTCAACGAATTCCTTACCCAGCAGGTGGATGATAAATACTCGCTTGACGAGGTATTAAAGCTTCTGGAGGGCGTATTTGAGGGCGAGTAGTTATGGGCAAATTCAAATACAGGATGCAGAATATCCTGAAACTGAAGGAAAAACTTGAGGACCAGTCAAAAATGGCTTATGCCAATCAGAGACGGGCGCTGACAAGAGAAGAACAGATAGAAGAAGAATTAAAAAACGAGAAAAACAGATACGAAGAAGAGGGAAAAAGACTCAGGAGCAGTGGCCTGAATGTCAGGGATATACTTGAAAACATACAGGGCGTTAATACAATGGACATGCTGATAGCAGACCAGCATGTGAGAGTGAAGATAGAAGAAGATAAACTTGAAAAACGCCGTCAGGAACTTGAAAAAGTAATGAAAGAGAGGAAAGCACAGGAAAAGCTCAGAGAACATGCCTACAGGAGATTCCAGCAGGAGGAGAATGCGGCGGAAAGCAAGATCATTGATGAGCTTACGAGTTATACATACGGGAACAAAAGGAAAGAGAGTAAGAAGGGTGAGTAGTTATGGCGAAAGAAGATGATAAGGATTTAGAATTACAGGAACCCGAAGAAGAAAAAAAGAAGGGGAAAAAAGAGAAAAAGCCGAAGAAGGAAAAAGCTAAGGGCGGAGTGGATGATAATGATGATGACGAGGAGGAAGGCGGTCTGTCGGTTGTGCTCGTTACGATCTTTATCGTAATAGTCTGGCTTGCAATATTGCTGCTGCTCATAAAACTTGATGTGGGCGGCTTTGGTTCTGGTGTTCTTGAACCTGTTTTAAAGGATGTTCCTTATATAAGCAAGATACTCCCGGGGCATTCACTTACAGCAAGCGGAAACGGCATAAGCGAAGACGATGCTTATGCGGGATATACCAGTCTTGATGACGCAATAGAACGGATCAAGACACTGGAAAACCAGCTTGCCGAGGCACAGGTGGCATCTAACGATACGGATCAGACAATTGCAAATCTTCAGGCGGAAGTTGCCAGACTCCGTACCTATGAAGAAAATCAGGTGGCATTTGAAAAGATAAAAGATGAATTCTACAATGAAGTTGTCTTTGGGGATAATGCACTTGATATTTCGGAATATCAGAAATATTATGAGTCGATAGATCCGACGAATGCGGAGATACTTTATAAACAGGTCGTTCAGAAAGAACAGACCAATAAGCAGGTTGAGAGCTATGCTGCGGCATATTCTGCAATGAAACCGAAGGATGCTGCAGAAATATTCGATACCATGACTGACAGACTCCAGCTTGTTGCGAAGATACTGGCTGCCATGGGAACAGAAGACAGAGGAAAGATCCTTGCCCAGATGGATGCGGAGATAGCTGCGAAAGTCACGAAGATAATGGAACCTTCGGAGTCGGGAAGCAGTTCCGGTACGACGACAACAAATGCATCTGCGGTGACACCGTCGGTTGAGACGCCCACTGATACAGATAACAGTGTGAGTGCAAATTGATCTGCGGAGGCATTATGCCTTAAAAAACAAAATGTATACAAAAAAATACAAGAAATTAAAAAAATCGGCCCCGGTGCTATTATGCGTCGGGGCTTTTTTGTCGATAGAATAGTAACGAGATAATTCTATTACTTAAAGAAAGGAGGCTGATTTATAAGGAATGACAGTGAACAAAATTTCAGGACTTATGGATACAGCGTCATCGCTGGTAACAGCAGTCAGTCCGGCAAACACGGTTAAAGCGACTACGTCCTTTGGCTCGATACTAAACAGGACAGCAGGTGGAAATCAGGACGCAGGACCAAAAACGGACAGTGCGGGAGCAGGCACAAAGCAGAGTTTTCAGGATAAGATGACTGACGCAAGGACAGCATTGGAAGAAAAACTCGGAAATACCGGTACAGTCAGCGGGCGGGATAAGATAAGGACAGCAGACGGCGGAGCGGAACGTATCGGAAAAGCTTTGGAAAAGGCAGTCGCAGAAGTAAAGGAAGTCATTAAAGAAGAACTCGGGGTAAGCGACAAAGAGCTTGAAGAGGCAATGACGAAACTGGGATTTTCTCCGGTTGATCTTCTGGATACCGTCAATGTAACAGCAATCGTTGCGGAGCTTACAGGGTCGGATGTATTCGATATTCTGACTGATGAGAACCTTACAGTGAATGTGCTGAATATTTCATCTGAGATCAGGAACATTACGGCAGAGCTTATGCAGGAACTCGATCTTACACCTGAATCCTTCAAGGACATGCTTGAAAGCGGGGAACTTGAAAAAATAGTTGAGGAATTACCGGCAAAGGCAGAAGAGATCACAGTAAATACAGATGATGGAAACGATGACAGAAAAGACTTCGGTGATTACTTAAAACAGGATGAGATCCAGGTAACCGTTACTGATGAAAAAGAGGTAAAAGAAGGCAAAGACTTACAAAAAGAAGCGAAACCTGAAGAAAAATTTAAGGTTACGATTTCGGATGATGAAGAGACGGCAGGGACCAAAACGGAAACCGTCAGTATCTCCATAAAGCCGGACAGAGCGGACGGACAGCCGACGACCGGAGGAGATAAATCCGAAAACAACACGCAGTTAGAAAAAGAGACCGGTATCCAGAAACCGGTTGAAGAGACGGTTAAAGATGAAGGAACGAAGGAAGAGGGCGGACAGAATCCCGGTCAGAAAAATCCGGAAAACAAAGGCCAGACCATAAACCTTCTTTTCCAGAATAATCTATCAGATGCCATTACGGAAGCCATAGGCGGCAAGGAAGCTGCACAGGTATCCGAGGCAGCAAATCAGATGAGCACAGCTGAGCGTGTTGAAAACATCTTAAATCAGGTTAAAGAAGAAATTAAAATATCGGTACGTCAGGAAGTGACATCGATGGAGCTTCAGCTTCATCCTGCGAGCCTCGGTAAAGTTGGACTTCATATAGAGGCAAAGGCAGGAGCGCTTACGGCACAGTTTGTTGCTGAGAATGCACAGGTTAAACAGGCGCTTGAATCCCAGGTGACAGAGCTTAAGGAAACACTTGCAAGTAAGGGGATCAGGATAGAAGAAGTTGAAGTAACGCTCGCAAGTCATCAGTTTGAGCAGAATTTTATGAATAATACAGGCAGCGGTTCGGGAAGATTTTCCGGTGATACCGAAGGTGCCGAGAGATCTGCAAGACTCAGGAGGATAAATCTCGCGGGAAGAACCGGAGATACGGAGTCAGATGAAGAGCTTAGCGAAGAAGATGATCTTGCAAGACGCATAATGATCGATAATGGAAACAGCGTTGATTTCAGCGCTTAAGGAGATAGACTATGAGTGTATCAGCAGTAATTCGGGATGGAAAAGTAGTTAACCAGACAAATCAGGAAGAAGAAGCAAAAAAGGCGAAGAAAAATGATTCCCTTGATAAGCAGGCATTCCTGCAGCTTCTTGTGGCACAGCTTCAGTATCAGGATCCGCTCCAGCCTATGGATAATACCGAGTATGTATCACAGCTTGCAACATTCTCCGAACTTGAGCAGATGCAGAATATGGCAAAGACCACGGAGCTTTCAAGAGCAACGGCACTGGTTGGCCAGACTGTTACCGTAAACAGCACAAATGAGACAACGGGAGCAGTAACAGAGGTTACCGGTGAGGTTGAATATGTATATCAGAGCGGTTCAAATGTTAAGATAAGCATAAACGGAACTCTTTACAGCCTCGATGATATTGTTAAGACTTACAGTAATAGTTATACAGAGGCAAAGGATATTGCGAATACATGGAATTCACTTTATGAACTCCTTCCGAAGATCGGCGAGATAACCGCAGACAATGCTCAGGGTTATCAGAAATCCGTACAGGCACTCTGGACTTCTTATACGAACATGACAGAGTACCAGAGGAATTTCCTTTCTGAAGATAATCTTAAGGGTATGGTTAAATATATCAATGAGCTCGGAAAGTACGGAGTATATATTGACGGAGCAACAAGTGCAGAGAAGCCGTCGATAGAGATTAAGGATGATTCAGCGGATGAGAAGATCTAAATGTCAGGGATGCGGTCTTATTTGATCAGATCGTGGAAACAAGGAGGTTTACCGGACATGAAAATATCAAACGGAAATTATTTATCAATAAATGAAATAGCCGACCGGTATTTGAATTTCAGCGGCACAGCTCAGGCGCCTGAAAAGGCAGGCGAAGAGAAGAGCTTTGCGGAGATCTTATCCGATAAACGTTCAGTCCTTGAGGCAGCATCGGGGCTTAATTTCTCAAAGCATGCAACGGAGCGTTTGTCCATGAGAAATATCAGGATGAATGCGGAACAGCTTGAAAGGTTAAGTGAGGCTGTGGATAAAGCAAGTGCAAAAGGCATAAACGATTCGCTCGTTATGGTTGACAATCTTGCTTTCATAGTTAATACCCCGAACAGAACAGTAGTTACAGCAATGGATTCAGCAGATACAACAAAGGACGGCGTTTTCTCAAATATAGACGGCGCGGTTATTGGTTGAAGTTTTATGGGGTGGTTGTGATGTGACGTTGCAGATAATGAACAGTCCAATGATGGACGCTTGCACTTAAAAGTCAAACGCAGCGGTACTAATGCCGCTGAGGAACGCGGCATAACTACCGGCGTTTTCCATTACCATCATTTGGAGCTGTTAATTATCTGCAACTGACTTCACAAAAACTAAAAGCTTCAACATATATAGATTATACGATGGAGGGCATTGCCTTATGATGAGATCACTTTTTTCAGGTGTAGCAGGCCTGAGAACACACCAGACAAGAATGGACGTTATTGGTAACAATATCGCCAATGTAAATACAGTAGCATT
>CAJORC010000428.1 GCA_905236615.1 uncultured Lachnospiraceae bacterium | reverse complement strand
GCCTTACCCTTCTTAACGAGCTTTACGGCATACTCATACATTTTATCAAAATAGTTGGACGCAAAGAAAAGTCTGTCCTCCCACTCTGCTCCGAGCCATTCAACATCAGTCTTGATAGACTCGACAAATTCCGACTTTTCCTTTGTCGGGTTTGTATCATCAAATCTCAAATTGAATTTTCCGCCGTATTCTTTTGCGATTCCCGAATTTAAGATTATCGATTTTGCATGACCGATGTGCAGGTAACCGTTAGGTTCGGGAGGAAATCTTGTATGTACCGTCGAATAGACGCCCTCTGCCAGATCCTTGTCAATTGCCTGCTCAATAAAGTTCTTTGATTTTTCCATAATTTTTAAAACAATTCTCCTCTAGGTTCTCTTTAAGATTTATTTTACTTATTTATAAAACACTTTTCAATAGCTGCTCTTTGAAAAGTACAAAAAAGCCCTGTCTTTGTCGGATTTATATCCTGACAGGGCTTTTATAAACTAAATTGTTCTGATCATTTTCTGCTTGCCTGAAGCATCTTTTCCTTAAGCTGGTTTTCTATTTCGACAAGTTCCTGCTCTGCCGCGCGGCGCTTTTCTTTTCCTTCGGTCTGTATTTTTACAACCTCATCAAGAGTGGATATCAGAGTTTCGTTGGTATGCTTAAGTGTTTCCATATCAACTATACCTCTTTCCGAAGCCTTTGCGGTTTCAACAGTTGCGATCTTAAGCGCATCTGCATTTTTCTTCAGAAGCTCGTTTGTCATATCGGTTACTTCCTTCTGAGCCTTGGCTGCCTGACCTGCATGCTCCACGCCGAGCGCAATGACCATCTGGTTTTTCCAGAGCGGTATCGTATTCACAATAGTTGACTGGATCTTTTCGACCATTATAGTGTCGGAATTCTGCACCATACGGATCTGCGGGCCTGTCTGAAGTGCAATGGTTCTGGTAAGCTCAAGATCATAGATTTTTTTCTCAAATCTATCGCAGAGCTCAGCCAGATCCTTAGCTTCCTGAACATCTTCCGCAAGTCCTGACATTTCAGCTTTTTTCTGAAGTTCAGCGAGCTCTCCTTTCCTGACTTCTTCCAGTTTCTTCTTTCCTGCAAGAATGTACATGGTCAGTTCTTTGAAGTAATTCAAATTCATGGCATACATCTTATCCATGATATCAATATCCTTCATAAGAGTAACCTGATGCTTTTCAAGCTCATTCGTAATTACATTTATATTTGCTTCCACTTTATTATACTTTGTTTTTAAGTTTCCGACTTTATTCGCACTCTTCTTGAAAAATGCAAGCGGTCCTTTTTCTCCCTCGGCAACTTCGAAATCCCTAAGCTGGCCTACGAGATCCGTGATCATTCCGCCAACTTCGCCCATATCCTTGGTACGGACGTTTTCAAGAGCTTTCTCCGAAAAAGACGAAAGCTTGGTCTGCGTCTGTGCACCATAGGTAAGGATCGCCTGTGAATTTTTAACGTCTATCTGCGACGCAAAAGCATCAACCTGCGCCTGCTCCTCGGCAGTAAGGTTCGCCCTCTGTCTCATCTCCTCGGTAAGATTAACTTCCTTACCCTTACCGTCCATACTCAGAACGATCTCATCCTTGACCTCCGGAATATCCGCTCCAAAGCTCAGTGTAGGTGCTGTTACCTCTAAATCCTTTAATTCATCTGCCATATTCATCTCTCCTCTTTATTTTTTTGCATCAGATGACGGGGCAATTCCGTCCTGCTGCATCATTGTCTTCATAACCGAAATATCAGAACTGATATCCAGTGCAATGTCCTCAAACATCTCATCAAGAATATTTTCATACGCAAGGCAAAGAGTATCCATCGTTTCCTCTATTTCAGCTTTTGTCTGCCTCACCTTTTCCCCGGAACCCGCAGAATCATCACGTAAAGATACATAAGCATTCAGAAGCTTCTCCGTTGTCGGAAGATAATACGACATAAATTTCCTTAAATCTCCCGTATTCGACGGATACTTCCTGACCCTTGTAAATATCCTGTTCATTATATCTTCAAGCTTGTAGAGCTTGTCAGACATAGGCTCATTGTCAGGAATCCTGTCATTATATTCCCTGACCTTTTTAAGATACTCGTCTCCATCCTCTATCAGTTTAACTGTATCTGCCGGCAGGTTCTCCTTAGCTGCCCTTTCGGCAAGTTCGAGTCTTTCCTCCTCAAGCCTTGCTGACTGGGTCTTTTTATACTCATCTATCACATCTTCCGTAAGCATAAGTGTTGTCCTGCTGTCATCAAATTCAGCATAAGGAAGGAAACCCGCTTTCTTCATCTTAAGTATATTTTTCAGGGCATCCTTGCTGCTCTGCCCCGAAGCATTTCCCAGTTCCTC
>CAJORC010000427.1 GCA_905236615.1 uncultured Lachnospiraceae bacterium | reverse complement strand
ATCTGAATAACAATCGTGAGCAGATGATGAATACACCTGTCATTCAGGCAATTTCTGGAGACAGACACGCTTTGGGAGAACTGCCTCCTCAGGCAAATAATTTTAATTTTGATAAGACTCAGCCTACGGAGTGGCATGAGGTAGTGGATTCTGATTCCAGTCAGGAAGAGGCTATATTGCTTATCTTGCAAAGAAGAAGGTTATTCTTCAGCAGATTGTTGAGACAGAGAATTTTGAGGATGTCGGTATTATCGGAAAGAAGAAAGGATTATAGGATCCTATATTATGCAGATCATGATGGAGCAGATTATTTGCCCCATCATGATTGTTTATGGGGAAAAGAAACAGGTAACATGATAGCCAGAAAGAGGTGCGATCATGCAGGAAATGCCAGATATTGTGCTTAAAAGAAAACGTCTGAGCAAAACGAAAACAGTGGTGATATTTCGTAGAAATAATTTATCATTTACTGATTTCAGTGAAATAACCGGTGGATATGTTTATGAGGAAATCTTTAAGCACCATGGCGTTTCAGGAAGGATCAAAATAGTAGTTGATAGCGAAAATCTATATGATATTTTTAACGTCAACACAAAATCTGTAAAGATTAAGGGTGGAAAAGATCATTTTGGTATTTTCTTGAGATTTGGAGATCAGAAGAAATTACCCTTGAATAAAGCCGGCTCAATTGGATGCGTCAGGTTCGAGTTGGATTGTGAAGGAAAAGAATTATTCTATGATGGGAAAAAGAAAAGTGATCCCGGAGTAGAGATTCACGATACATCAAAACACAGATCAATTAGTGCACCTGCGTCTCTAAGCTGGGCTGCATCACATCCGTTTCAGGGTGGGGGTTTTAGTCCAAGATAGAAAGGTTGTTATGAGGAAAAAACTGAGAATTGTTGCTCCGGGAATAAGCGGAACTGCGGATTTGGACGGAGCATATGTGGTTATGGGGGAATCGATAGAAAATATTACTGGCATTCCCAAATTGAGCATTGGAATTGCGGATAGTGTTAAAGAACACAAAACGCTGTCATATACGACTGATCTTGAAACGGCAGGCTTTATTTTTGGTAATAAGACGTTAAGAAGCAGTAGCCTGACAAATGCGGGGCTTAACGATCCGATGGAGAAGGAACGTGTTGGTGTCAGTAAATTTGCTGGAAGCAGGTTTATTACGTGCTTTACGCAGATTGAACACGAGAGTGTTCCTTTTTGGATATATTACGGAAAAAAGGTAAGACCAAATAAATTACTTTTCCAATTCAGAAATTTTACATCCTGTTTGCAAGACTGTGTATACACTGACTTTGCTTTGGTGGATGATAAGAAATGCTTATTTGATTCGGCGGAGGTTGGACAGATCATTAATTCACAATGGACGGATCAATCAATAAAAGATGAGTACGATTTAAGGGGAGTTATAAGGACTCTTCAAATTATGGATGTGGATTATGTCCCTACTGATTCGGAAGTTTTTACTGAGAATCATGAGGGGAATGCAGATATTGATTTTTCTAAACTTTCACCGTCTGGAAATGCTGTTGCTAATATGTCAGTATATGATCCAACGGTATTAGGAAAACAAAAATCGAATCCATGGGACTATGAAAAAGAGACACGAATATTATGCACCTTGTCGTCTCCAGAGTTCTCTGCTTGGAAGTATATAGATCTGAGATTAAAGGATGAAATGTTCAGGGGCTTGAGGATTATCCTAAGCCCTTGGGATGAAGGAAATCTCAGAGACAAGGTGACAGAAATAATTGATAAATCCAGCATCTCGGATGAAATCAAAAAATCAATATTGATATGTGATAGTGGTTTGAAAGGGAAACTTAATTTCCCAGAATAAGTGATGTCGCTTTTTGGGCGACCACCTTGTAAATTAAATCTGATACTATAGCATCAGTAGGTCAGTCTGCGTAGTTGTGAAGGGAGAAATGATAGATGAATCAGAATATCTGGCTGGATGGTGTTATGGGAGTAATAATCGGCGATGCCTTGGGATGCCCAGTGCAATTTATGGATCGAGCTGAGATAGTAGATCGTGATTTAGTGACTGGTATGGAGGGTTACGGCACATATAATATGCCGCCCGGCACATGGACAGACGATGGGAGTATGACGCTGGCGACACTTGATAGTATACGGGAGCTGAAGATTGTTGATCTGGAAGATATCATGCCCCGGTTTGTCGATTGGTATGAAGACGATGAGTATACACCCTTTGGCGAGGCTTTTGACATGGGTAACACCTGTTCTATGGCGATAGAAGCATTTGAGCGGGATAATGATGTTAAGACTTGCGGGGGAACAGTCGAACGGTCTAATGGAAACGGATCTTTAATGAGAATTATCCCAGCGTGTCTGTATGCCTATGACAGTAAACTTACTACCGATGATTCGGT
>CAJORC010000426.1 GCA_905236615.1 uncultured Lachnospiraceae bacterium | reverse complement strand
TTACTGTACTCATGAATTAAAAGTCATTCGACTCCCTTTCTGAAATGTCCCCTCGTATAATTAAAGCCAAATTTCCCCTCTTCCCCTGTATTGACAAGCTTTATAAAGTAATCAGCTATCCTCTTCACCTCTTCGGGCTCTTCTGTCGTGAAATTAAGCCTTAATGAATGAAGGTTCAGATCCATAACCCTGTCAATATCCTTGTGAAGCGAGAGCGGCACTGAATTATAGACTATATTGTAACAATAACGGCAATCTGCAAATACAGGAAATTCCGCCTTTTTCCGGTCTGTAAGTTCCATCAGATGACCTTTTTTTATATCTTTGCCGCATTTTCTGTTTTCAGTAAGATAGAGGCAGTTCGCCGATATCATCATAGGAGTCCTGCCGTAGATGACCATTTCCGAGCCTTCAGCCCCACGCTCACGGATTTCATGATAATTAAGCTCCAACGGGATGGTATCAGTATCTATCCCGTCTTTTCCGAGTCTTTCCCTTGCAAATGAATTAAAACTGTAAAGCCCGGCGTCAGCTATAACTTCGTTCTCGAAAGCAGCTTCCTTCACATACTGGAGTTCCTCATAATTTCTCACAAGAACACCGCCTGCTTCCTTATCAAGCCTTAATTCTGTCCCATCCCTGAAAATATAAGGCAGAAGCTGTACCCAGCGGCTCTTGTCGGCAGTCGGGCATTTATAACTGTAAATCTTCGCTATGCCTTCATTCGAGATCAGAGCCTCTGCCTGAGAGGATTTTTCACAAACTGCGTTTATATTCACTTAAAATCTCCTCCCTCAACTTTTTCAAAGCTTCCCGTCTGACCTCGTTTATAGATTTTAACGGCACGAAAATATCATCTTCGGTATCATAAACAATCTCTTCAAAGAAAAAGTCACTGTCACCTGTTTTTTCAAGCTGTTTCTTTATGTCATCCCTGCCGACAGGGCGTTTTGATGCCTGCTGGACCTCTGCACCGATGCATTCAGCCTTTTTCTCTTCCCTTGATAGCTCAAGCCGGATCGGTTCTCCCTTATGGGCATGGATAATTCCCTTTACACCAAGACGAAGCTTTTCGCTCTTAAATCCAAGTTCATCCGAACTCTCATAACTTCCGCGCCTCATGGTTATCATCTCGGCACCGTTATGCTTTGTGAAGTATCCTGTATTCTTACCGCTCCTCGAATAAAGTCTCAGAAGAGTATCAAGATCCCTTTTATCAACCTTAAAGTCAGTACTGCCTTCTCTTTCCAGTTTATCCAGATATTTTCTGTAGATAGATGTAACGCCTGCAACATATTCTTCCGATTTCATGCGTCCCTCTATCTTGAGTGATACGGCGCCGGCGTCGATTATCCTGTCCAAAAGCTCTATTGAGCATAAGTCTTTCATGGAAAGCAGGTATTCGCCCTTTTCACCGTATGGCTGTCTGCACGGTCCTGCACATCTGCCTCTGTTTCCGCTTCTTCCGCCTAAAAAAGATGACATCAGGCACATTCCGGAATAGGAATAACACATGGCTCCGTGAATGAAGACCTCTATCTCAATATCAACTTTATCATGAATATTCCTTATTTCTTCAAGCGAAAGTTCTCTCGCCGGAACTATTCTTTCTGCTCCGAGACTTTTTAAGTATTTTGCCCCGTAAACGCCCGTTATCGCCATCTGGGTGCTTGCATGAACCGGCAGAAGCGGGAATTTTTCCATGATATAGCTGATAAGTCCAAGGTCCTGAACAATCACGCCATCAAGTCCTGCCTTGTAGTAGGGCGCCAGAAAATCGCCCAGTTCATCCATCTCCTTCTCTTTCATGAGCGTATTTAAGGTCATGTAGAGTTTCTTTCCGAACAAATGGGCATACCCTATTGCTTCGATAAATTCTTCTTCCGTAAAGTTTCCTGCATACGCCCGGGCGCCGAACCGGCTTCCTCCCGCATAAACAGCATCCGCACCCGCAGCTATAGCTGCATAAAAGCAGGCCATGTTTCCCGCAGGGCTCAATAATTCTACTTTCTTTTTTTCAGACATCAGAAAAAATCCTATTTCGTAAAACAAGCCTGTCAATGACAGGCTTGTAGTTTTTTAATTCCTTCGTTTACCGTAATGCTTTTTTGATGAAGGCTTCTCCTTTTCCGGCTTTACCACTTCGGCAGTACCGTCTATGGTCTGTACAAAGTCCTCACTGTCTTCGTGATTGTTGAGCTTGTCATCATAGGCTTCATCATCTATAACTTCAGCATCTTCAACCCTCTCGTAAAGAGGTTCTTTTACTTCTTCCTCTTTTACTTCTTTTACTTCTTCGACCTCTGTATCTTCAATCTGAGGCTCAGGCTCTTTTTCAGGCTCTTCTTCCGCATTTCCGTAAGGATGAAAATCCGGAATATCATCTATAAGATCGGAAACATCTTCTCTTTCTTCTTT
>CAJORC010000425.1 GCA_905236615.1 uncultured Lachnospiraceae bacterium | reverse complement strand
TGTTAATATCGGAACCGAAACGATACAGATAGTTACAGGTGCACAGAATTTAAAGGTCGGCGACAAAGTTCCTACCGTTCTTGACGGAGGAAAGGTTGCAGGCGGACATGACGGAAGCACTCCTCCTGAAAACGGAATTAAGATAAAGGCCGGAAAACTCAGAGGTATCCCTTCAAACGGTATGATGTGCGGCATAGAAGAGCTTGGTTCATCAAGGGAAGTTTTCCCGGATGCTCCCGAAGACGGAATTTATGTTTTCCCTGCTGATTCTGACGTTAAGCCCGGTGATGATGCAATACATGCACTTGGACTTGATGACACCATTCACGAATACGAAGTTACTTCAAACCGTGTTGACTGCTATTCCGTACTTGGTATCGCAAGAGAAGCAGCAGCTACTTTTAACTTGAAGTTTGTTCCGCCGGTGGTTCCGGAGACCGGCAAAGACGCGGCTGAGAAATCATCTGACTATATTAAAGTCAGCATCGAGGATAAAGATCTCTGTTCACGTTATGTCGGCAGAGTCGTAAAAGATATAAAGATCGCAGAGTCACCCGAATGGATGAAAAAGAGGCTCAGAAGTGCAGGTATCAGACCTATCAACAATTTAGTCGATATCACAAACTATGTAATGATCGAGTACGGTCAGCCTATGCACGCTTTTGATCTTTCGACTATTGCAGGAAATGAGATCGTTGTACGCAGGGCAAAAGACGGCGAGACATTCACGACTCTTGACGGACAGGAAAGAAAACTTGACCATGATGTTGTGATGATCTGTGACGGCGAAAAAGAAATCGCTATCGGCGGTATCATGGGCGGACAGAACTCCATGATCACAGAGGACGTTAAAACAGTGCTTTTTGAGGCAGCTACTTTTAACGGACCGAATATCAGAAAATCGGCAAAGAGGATCGGACTCAGAACAGATGCTTCCGGAATGTTCGAGAAGGGGCTTGATCCCAATAATGCAATGGATGCGATCAACAGGGCATGTGCGCTTGTTGAGGAGCTTGGCTGCGGAACTGTTCTCAATGGTGCGGTTGATGTGCATGACGAGCTTCCCGAAGAGGTTCTGATCAAGTTTGAGCCTGAAAGAATAAACGATTTCCTTGGAACAAACGTAGCTAAGGAAGACATGCTTGATTATTTCAAGCGTCTTGAGATCGTTTACAATGAAAATGACGGAACACTCAGATGTCCTACATTCAGACAGGACTTAAAGAGCTTTGCGGATATTTCTGAGGAAGTTGCAAGATTTTACGGATATGATAAGATTCCTACAACTCTTCCTGATTCCGGCGCAAATGCAGGAAAGCTTTCATTTGCGATGAGGGTTCAGAATGAGATAAGGAACGTTGTTGAGTTCGCAGGATTCTCAGAGGCTTTTGAGTATTCTTTTGAGAGCCCTAAGGTATTTGACAAGCTTCTTCTTTCAGAAGATGCGGAAGAGAGAAAGACAATAAAGATTTCAAATCCTCTCGGTGAGGACTTCTCGGTTATGAGAACCCTTACCTTAAACGGAATGCTTACTTCTCTTGCGCTCAATTTCAACAGAAGAAATAAAGACGTTAAGCTTTACGAGCTTGGAAAGATCTATGTTCCCAAGTCTTTGCCGCTGAATGAACTTCCTGATGAAAGGACCCAGCTTACACTCGGATTTTACGGAGATGGCGATTTCTACAGCATGAAGGGTGTGATTGAAGAATCTCTTGCAGCTGTTGGTCTGAAATCAAGGGTTGACTATGATCCGGCTTCTGCAAAGCCTTATCTGCATCCGGGACGTCAGGCAAATGTGATCTATGAAGGAGAGGTAATAGGTTTCCTCGGAGAGGTTCACCCTGAAGTCTGCGATAATTATGACATGAAGACAAGGTGCTATGTTGCTGTTATCGATCTTCCGCAGATCATCGCAAAGGCAACATTTGACCGTCACTTCAACGGAATAGCTAAGTTCCCCGCTGTTTCAAGGGATATTTCAATGCTTGTTCCAAAGAATGTTACTGCAGGAAAGATCGATCTTATTCTTCTCCAGAGAGGCGGAAAGATCCTTGAAAACTTCTCACTCTTTGATATTTACGAAGGTGAGCAGGTAAAAGAAGGTTATAAGTCAATGGCATATTCTTTGAGCTTCAGAAACAAAGAACGTACATTGTCTGATGAAGATGTAAACGGAGCGATGAAGAAGATATTAAACGGTCTTGAAGGACTTGGAATCGAGCTTCGTTCATAATGAGTTATTGAATGAAATAAAATGCGTACGCGCGCGGAGAATCCGGCAGAACCCGGATTCTCTGTTCTGTTTGTGAGAAAAAATGAGTGAATTACTGAAGAAAGATTATTTTTACGATTTACCGGAAGAACTTATTGCACAGGATCCGCTTGAAAAGCGCGATAATTCCAGACTTATGGTCTTAAATAAGGATACGGGAGAGTTTGAGCATAAGGTTTTCCACGATATTATTGATTATTTAAATCCGGGTGACTGCCTTGTTATGAACAATACAAAGGTTATTCCTGCCAGACTTCTGGGAGTCAAGGAAGATACCGGAGCAGCTGTCGAGATACTGCTTCTTAAGAGAAAGTCTGACAATGTCTGGGAGACTATAGTACGTCCGGGAAAGAAACTCAGACCGGGTGCGAGAGTTGTATTCGGTGACGGATTGTTAAAGGCAGAGGTTACTGATATTGTAGAAGAAGGCGACAGGCTTGTAAGATTCGAGTATGACGGTATTTTTGAGGAAATTCTTGATAAACTGGGCGAGATGCCGCTTCCGCCATACATAACACACAAGCTTGCAGACCGTGACCGTTACAATACCGTTTATGCAAAATTTGACGGCTCTGCGGCGGCTCCTACGGCGGGACTGCACTTTACCCCCGAACTCCTTAAAAAGATAGAAGAGAAAGGCGTTAAGCTTGCGTATGTAACCCTGCATGTAGGACTGGGAACGTTCAGACCGGTCAAGGAAGAAAACCTGACAAACCATCATATGCATTCTGAGTTCTATATGGTTACAAAAGAGGCTGCCGATACGATAAACGAGGTTAAATCTTCAGGCAGCGGAAGGGTTATCTGCGTTGGAACGACCAGCTGCAGGACGATTGAGTCGGCAGCGGACGAGAACGGTGTGGTTCATCCTACATCCGGACAGGAAACGGATATATTCATATACCCCGGATATAAGTTTAAGGTTCTGGACTGCCTTATAACGAATTTCCATCTGCCGGAGTCAACACTTATCATGCTCGTATCTGCGCTTGCAGGAAGAGAAAATGTGCTTAATGCTTATGCCGAAGCTGTTAAGGAGAGATACAGATTCTTCAGTTTTGGTGATGCGATGTTCATAAAAGGAAATTAACCATGGAACTGAATTCAACGGAAAAAATCTATGACAGGGACTCATATATTTATGAATTTG
>CAJORC010000424.1 GCA_905236615.1 uncultured Lachnospiraceae bacterium | reverse complement strand
GAAACTAGGATTTGCCCCATTGCCGTAGGCAATCTTAAAATGGGCAAATCCCGTAACTGTGAGCACCTGCAAGGTGTGAACAGTTACGAAACGGTTTTGACGGCAGACAGAGACAGGTTTGTACGATAAATAAATCTCGAAAGCTTGGGGATAATGTTTTATAATATATAAAAGAGAGTCAGTTTTGATAAAAAGGAGGTGGACATGGTTACAATAAGTCTTTGCATGATAGTAAAAAATGAAGAAGAGATTCTGGCGCGCTGCCTTGACTGCGTTGCGGATCTGATGGATGAGATCATTATTGTGGACACCGGTTCCACGGACAAAACTAAAGAGATAGCCCGTAATTATACGGACAAGATATATGATTTCAAATGGGACAATGACTTTTCTGCTGCAAGAAATTTTGCATTTTCGAAGGCAACTATGGAATACATATACAGTGCTGATGCAGATGAAGTCATTGATGAGGAAAACAGGGAGAAGTTTGGAATCCTGAAAGAACATCTGCTTCCTGAGATAGAAGTTGTGCAGATGCTCTATACAAACCAGCTTGCCTTTAATACTACATATAATTATGATGAGGAATTAAGACCGAAACTCTACCGCCGCGTCAGAAATTTCGTGTGGCAGGATGCAGTACATGAGAAGGTGCGTCTGACTCCTGTGGTTTTTGACAGTGACATAAAGATAATCCATAAGCCGACCGCAGGCCATCAGGAGAGAGACTTTTTCATGTACCGTAATGCAATAGAGACAGATGGGGATATCTCCGAGCACATGCAGAGGATGTATGCGCGTGAACTCTTTATCGCCGGTTCGGATGAGGATTTCATAGATGCAAAAGATTTTTTCAGAAAGCATCTGGATACGGATGAGAATTCCGAGCTGATCGCCATAGAC
Organism: uncultured Lachnospiraceae bacterium; assembly: GCA_905236615.1. Taxonomy (GTDB): domain Bacteria; phylum Bacillota; class Clostridia; order Lachnospirales; family Lachnospiraceae; genus NK4A144. The sequence goes on along the minus strand of CAJORC010000424.1, from coordinate 7,844 downwards.
TGCTGCGTGCTTGCCAAATGCGCCCGCTTGGAGGATAATACGGAGCTTCTGCTTAAAGTGGCGGCAAGGGGGATTGCCGTGGACGATACACCGAGTGAGCTTTTATATGAACTGGGTGAGTATTACAGGCAGAAGAGAGATTATTCCGAAGCTGAGATCTGGTATTATAATGCGGCGTTTGAAACGGAGAGCCTGATATCGGCTGTCTACCATGATTCCTACCCCCTGATCGGACTTCATATATGTTATGTTATCACCGGAGACAGGGAAAATGCCGCGAGATACGCTGCACTGCTCCGAAATAAAGAAAAATGACAGTAAGATAAATAAAATCCTTCCCGACAAAAAATATTTTTGGGAAGGATATTTTTATACATAACTATTGACTCACAGGGCAAATCTGTTTAATATCTAGAGATTAGAAGGCTTATAAACTGCTTGAGAAAATATATTAAGGGGAAATTATTATGAAGCTTGATCAGATCATCAACTCGTTACTGGAAACGGACCTGTATAAATTTTCAATGGGACAGGCAATCTATCATCAGTTTCCGGGATACAAGACAACCTGGAACTTTAAGTGCCGCAATAAGGATGTTCATTTTACGGCAGAAATGGTTGAAGAGATAAAAGAACAGATTAAAGCATATTGCAGCCTCCGTTTTTCGGAAGAAGAGCTCGAATATCTTGACGGAATAAAGTGGATCAAAGGGTCTTATCTTGATTTTCTCCGTCTCTGGGAACCCAGATATCTGGATTTCGAGATCACTACGGATGCTGAATGCGGACTTGCCATCGAGACAAAGGGAACATGGCTTAATACTTCACTTTATGAGATACCGACACTGGCGATCGTTAATGAAGTATATTTCCGTATGCAGTATGATTATAACGAACTGCTGGATAGCTTTAAGGAAAGGCTTGAAGCCAAGTTTGAAAAAATCCGTTCAGGAGAATGGCTTGCCGGAACTTTTTCGGAATTTGGACTCAGACGCAGACTTTCCGCTGAAGCGCAGGAACTTGCGGTTGAGAAATTTACTCATCTCAGTGAGACAGAAGGCTGTCCGTCAAAATACATCGGAACAAGTAATGTATACCTTGCAAAGAAATACGGTATCATGCCTGTCGGAACAATGGCTCACGAGTGGCTTATGTGTGTAGGACAGGGTAATCACAAGCATAATCCGGCTTATTCCAACTGGTATGCCCTCGACGCATGGGTTAAGGAATACGGTGTACTTAACGGAACCGCACTTACCGATGCCATAACGACAGACTGTTTCTTAAAGGACTTCCAGCTTACTTTTGCGACACTCTTCTCGGGTGTAAGACATGACAGCGGAGACCCGATCGAATGGGGAGAGAAGATGCTTGCACACTATGAGAGTCTGGGTATCGATCCGAAGAGCAAGACACTTCTCTTCTCTGATTCACTTGACTTCGAGCGTGCTGATATGATTTTCAGGCATTTCAACGGAAGGACAAGGGTTGCTTTCGGTATAGGCACATACCTTTCAAATGACACCAGTGTGCCCGCACTGAATATTGTCATGAAGACAACTGCCTGCAACGGTCAGGATGTTGCGAAGATCTCCGACGCCGTAGGCAAGGGAATGTGCAGAAACCCCGAATATGTAGATTATCTGCAGAGGTGCATCGACTGGAGAATGCAGCACGAATAAGCCCAGTGCAGCAAGTGTGCAGAGCTGTGTGAACCGTAACAATTATATTTAATAATTAAAAATGTATTAAATTTTATTGTTTACATTAGCAATGATAGACATTATAATTGAATTGTGTGAGGTTAAAGCCGGGAATAACAGTAAGTTATACCGCGGTTGACAGGTTGAATAATTGAAACGGGGGATATTATAATGAAAAAAATTGCTAAGATAATTACATTCGTTCTCATTGCCGGTACTATCGCTGCAGGAATTTACTATTATTTCAAGAGCAGAGAGGACGATGACAGTTTCGAGGATTCAGACAGTGATGTGAGTGATGATCTGGACGAATTCTTAAAGAATGAGGAGAAAGATGCAGATAACGCTGCAAAGCGTGAGTATGTTCCTCTTAAATTTGAGAGTTCTTCCGAAGCAGCTGCTGAATAAAGTTAATCTTGAATTAAGTTTTATAAAAAAAGATCGGGTGATGGAGAGACATCACCCGATTTCTTTCTGTCTTTATTCGGATTTTGACCGTTTATTGATAAAATGATATGATGTAAATGAATTTTGACCCAGATAAGATCAGGAGAATTAATATATGGCAAAAAATTATGATGTGATAATAATCGGTGCAGGTCCTTCGGGAATTTTCTGTGCTTATGAACTTGTTGAGAAACGCCCTGAGCTGAAAGTACTCATGGTGGAGAAAGGCAGATCTATCGAGAATAGAAACTGCCCTAAGAGAAAGACCAAAACATGTGTGCACTGCCAGCCCTGTTCTATAACAACAGGATTTGCCGGTGCGGGTGCATTTTCGGATGGAAAGCTTTCGCTTTCACCGGATGTTGGCGGAACACTGCCGGATATACTCGGATATGATAAGGCGCTTCAGCTGATAGACCGTTCGGATAAGATCTATCTTAAATTCGGTGCGGATGAAAATGTTTATGGTGTAGATAAGCAGAAAGAGATCCGGGAGATCCGCCGCAAGGCAATAAATGCCAATCTGAAGCTGGTTGAGTGCCCAATAAGGCATCTCGGAACCGAAGAGGGTTACAAGATATATTCAAGAATTCAGGAGCATCTTATTGAAAAAGGTGTGGAAATCCTTTTTAATACCATGGTGTCAGATATCATTATCGAGAATGGCGTTGTTAAAGGGATCGTTACCGACAAGGGCGATAGATTTGAATCCGCTCATGTTGTATCTGGAGTAGGCCGCGAAGGTGCAGAGTGGTTTTCAAATATCTGTGAGTCACACGGTATTGAGTCAAAGCCGGGAACAGTGGATATCGGTGTTAGAGTAGAGGTCAGGGATGAGGTAATGCAGTTCCTGAATGAGAATCTTTACGAGGCAAAGCTTATCTATCATACACCTACTTTTGACGATAAGGTGCGTACCTTCTGTACGAATCCTTCCGGAGAAGTTGCAACCGAGTATTATGAGAACGGACTTGCTGTTGTAAACGGTCACGCTTACAAGAGTCAGGACTTCAAGACAAATAACACGAATTTTGCGATACTTGTTTCGAAGAACTTTACAAAGCCTTTCAAGACACCAATCGATTACGGAAAAAAGATTGCCGAGCTTTCAAATATGCTCTGCGGCGGCAAGATCCTCGTGCAGACCTTTGGCGATTTCAGGAGAGGAAGACGTACGACAGACGAAAGACTCTGCAGGAATAACCTTATACCGACATTGAAAGATGCGGTTCCGGGAGATCTTTCACTTGTTTTCCCGCACAGGATCATGGTTGATATAGAGGAAATGGTCTATGCGCTTGACAAGGTAACGCCGGGACTTGCAAGTGATGAGACATTGCTTTACGGTGTTGAGGTTAAGTTCTATTCAAATAAGGTAATCGTGGATAAGAACTTTGAAACAAGCGTTAAGGGACTGCGTGCAATGGGAGACGGCGCAGGAATAACGAGAGGACTTCAGCAGGCTTCCGCAAACGGACTCTACGTTGCTGATGCAATATTGGAACTGATATAAATGGATAAAAAACGAATTATAATTATTGCTGCCATAGTTCTTGCAGCGCTGGGACTTTCTGCGGGGATAGTTTTCGGAGTTCAGTATTTCATGAAAGACGGAATGCCGGAGATTGTCCTTACGAGCGGGTTTAATGAAGATGAGATTTTCAGGATAAATACAAAGGGCTGCAGTGTGGCTGAGGCAAGGGTATATATGAGTACTCTTGAGGATAATTACAGCAAGGCTTTCGGCTCTGAAATATGGACAAAGAAGCTGGGAAACGGAAATACCTTGGAGGGTGAGATAAAAACTACAGTGCTTGCGAGGCTTGCACAGATCAAGGCAATGAACCTGCTTGCGGTATCCCGCGGAGTGGAACTTGATGAGGAAGAGACGGCTAAGGTCAAAACTGCAGCGTCAAAGTATCTTGCCGGACTTTCATCCAATTCGGTATCCATAACGGGAGTTGACGGTGAGCTCATTGAACAGATGTATTCCGAATATGCGCTTGCGAATAAAGTTTATCTTGATATCACCAGAAACATCAATCCGGAAATAAGCGATGACGAAGCGAGAACGATAAGTGTAAGGCACATCCTTTTCAAAACCTATACAGTAAGCGCTGACGGCAGTATCAGACAGTTCAGCGATGCGGAAAAGGAAAGTGTTTACAAGAGAGCGGAGGCAGTTGAGGAAAAAATAGCTTCCGGACAGGATTTTGACGCCCTCGCGGAAAAATACAATGAAGATACAGAGAGCACTTATACTTTCGGTAAAGGTCAGATGCCGGAGAGCTTTGAGACGGCGGCATTTAATCTTGGAACTGATGAGGTAAGCGGCATCATCGAGACTGAATACGGTTATCATATCATCAAGTGTGTAAGTACTTTCGACAGGGAGGAGACCGACAATAATAAAAAGAGGATTCTTCTTGAACGTAAGAAAGAAGCTTTTAACAAAGTTTATGATGAATTTGTCGCAACTCTTCACTCGGATCTGAATGAGGAGTTATGGAACAAGGTCGAATTCAGCAGTGATGAAATAAACGGTGCGGCAGGATTTTTTGACGTGTATAATGAAGTTTTTGCGGAAACGGAATAAACAGAAGACGGAAATATGCAGGAAAGGCAGGGAGCGGCAGTGATAAAGCCGGCTTTCTGCCTTTTGAATTGCAAGCGTAAAATCTTTGTGCTATAATGCAATGTAATTATGTTTAAATGTTAGTGATTATATGTCTAACGGTATTAGTATTTGGAGGTTTTAGTTTAAGATGCGAACATATCTTGTGACCGGTGGTGCCGGCTTTAGTGGATCAAATTTTATTCATTACATGTTTAGAAAGTATGGAAACGATATCCGCATAATCAATGTGGATGCCCTTACTTATGCAGGAAACCTGGCTAATCTTGACGATTTCAGGAATAATGATAATTATAGTTTCGTAAAAGCGGACATCAGAGACAGGGAAGCAATCGACAGGATATTTGCAGAAAACGATATAGACCGTGTTGTTAACTTTGCGGCAGAAAGCCATGTTGACAGAAGTATTGAGAATCCTGAGATATTTGTGGAAACAAATGTTGTGGGAACACTTGTTATGCTCAATGCAGCCAAGAAGGCATGGGAGCAGGCAGACGGAAGCTTTAAGGAGGGAAAGAAATTCCTTCATGTTTCTACCGATGAAGTATATGGCTCTTTAAGCAATCCGGATGATTACTTCTACGAGACAACACCTTATGATCCTCACAGCCCTTATTCAGCGAGCAAGGCTTCTTCTGATTTCGTTGTGAAGGCATATGTGGATACATATCATTTCCCGGCAGTCATCACAAACTGCTCCAATAACTACGGACCTTTCCAGTTCCCGGAAAAGCTCATTCCGCTGATCATCAACAATGCGCTTAACGGAAAATCACTTCCCGTTTACGGTGATGGAAAAAATGTCCGTGACTGGCTCTATGTAGATGATCACTGCAAAGGTATCGATATGGTGCTTGAAAAGGGCCGTCTCGGTGAGAAATACAATATCGGCGGACATAATGAGAAGCAGAATATAGAAATTATACATATAATACTTGATACACTTCGTGAATTCCTTGATGACTCAGATCCGAGAAAGGCAAACGTAAAGGATGAGCTCATCACTTTCGTGACAGACAGAAAAGGCCACGACAGACGTTATGCAATAGCACCTGACAAGATCAAGAGCGAGCTTGGATGGGAGCCTGAGACATGCTTTGCTGAAGGCATTAAGAAGACTGTAAAGTGGTATCTTGAGCATATCGACTGGATGGAAAACGTAACCAGCGGTGACTATCAGAAATACTATGATAAGATGTATTCCAACAGGTGAGTGAAGGAGTAGTTTTTTATGAAGGGAATAATACTTGCGGGTGGTTCGGGAACGAGACTTTATCCGCTGACAAAGGCAGTTTCAAAACAGATCATGCCGGTTTACGATAAACCGATGATTTACTATCCGCTTTCAACGCTTATGCTTGCGGGTATCAGGGATATACTTATAATCTCGACACCGAGGGATCTGCCCGTATTCAAGGAACTGTTCGGAAGTGGTGAACAGCTTGGACTCAATATGTCATACATGGTTCAGGAACGCCCGAACGGACTTGCAGAAGCATTTATACTGGGTGCTGACTTTATCGGAAATGACAGGGTCGCAATGGTTCTCGGCGATAATATCTTTTATGGCCACGATTTCTCGAAAGTGCTCACTGCGGCAGCAACAAGAGAAACAGGTGCAACAATATTCGGATATTATGTGAAAGAGCCCAGTGCTTACGGTGTTGTGGAATTTGATAAGGATGGAAGAGCAATCTCGATAGAAGAGAAGCCTGAGAAGCCTAAATCAAAATATGCGGTTCCGGGACTTTATTTCTACGATAATGATGTAGTTGAGATTGCAAAGAATGTTAAGCCTTCTGCAAGAGGCGAGCTGGAGATAACCAGCGTAAACAATACCTATCTCGAAAGAGGCGATCTTTATGTTGAGACACTTGGACGCGGATTTGCATGGCTCGATACGGGAAGCCATGATTCCCTTCTTGATGCGGCGGATTTCGTTGCAGCATTCCAGAAGAGACAGGGACTTTATATCTCATGTATAGAGGAGATAGCATATAAGGCGGGATTTATAAGCAAAGAGCAGCTTTTGAAGCTTGCTGAGCCGCTTATGAAGACAGATTACGGAAAATATCTTGTTAATGTAGCTGAAGAAGTGTAACTGTTTAGTGCAGTCCGAAGCACGTGCTGCTGAGGACTTGAGAACATGATATGAAATCGAAATTGCCGCTGATAGTGGGAGTGACGCTGACTGTATTCACAGCTGCGACTGTATCCGTTCTCTGGGCGGACAGGGCTTCCGTGAAAAAAAGAATGCAGACAGAGGCGAGGACACCTGTGATCCTCTCCTCTGCTACAACAGAGCCCGACGTTACGGAAATTGCTCAGGGCTCTGTTCTTGGTGAGCGCGAAAATTTAATTGATTCGGCAAATGAAAAAAAAGACGATAAAGATAGTATTAATGATAATAAAAAGAAAGTCTTCCTGCTCGCTTCGGTTGTGAAGCACAATGTAAATGTCATTGTTGCTGATGAGAATGGTAAAGCTATTAGCGGAGAAGAGTTTCATATATTCATCAGAAATTCAGGCGGACGTACCAGTGAGTATGCCGATCAGGATAAAGACGGGACAATACATGCCCGGGATATCCCAAGCGGAAAATACACCATAAGCCTTGCGTCAGATGATGCTTACAGGATGGCAGCATCAGTGGATATAAAGGTCAGGGAAGAAGTCGAGTATGCGTCGATAGCGAGAGTTATTCAGCTTATAAAATCTGAAGCTGATGTCGATACCGAAAAAGAAGATACCGCAAATATGCGTGAAGAGGACGATGGAAGTCTTCTTGAGTCAGGAGGTATCGATCTTGAAGGCGGAAGTATCGGAATTGATGTTTCAAGATATAATAATGAGATCGACTGGAAGAGTGTAAAAGAGTCCGGAGTGGAGTTCGCGATCATACGTCTTGGCTACCGCGGTTCTGCCAGCGGTGTCCTTGTCGAAGACTATTTATTTAAGAAGAATTATGAAGAGGCAAGGGCAGCCGGGATTAAAGTCGGTGTATATTTTGTTACACAGGCGCTGAATGAGAAGGAAGCTGAAGAAGAAGCTGAAATGGT
>CAJORC010000423.1 GCA_905236615.1 uncultured Lachnospiraceae bacterium | reverse complement strand
GGCCGGTGTTTTCGCCGGTATTCTACGTGCTATATTTGATTGCCGGCTTATCAGATATGATAGACGGAACCATTGCACGAAGAATGAATACGGTCAGCGAATTTGGCGCGAGATTTGATACTGCAGCGGATTTTGTATTCGTAGTAGTATGCCTGATCTGTAATCTCTATAAAAGTATAATAAAGCCGGTATTGCTAACTGTATAAAACGGATGACTCAACCGAACGTTAGTGCTATAATTTTGAATATGGAAAGAAAATATATTGCAATAGATTTAAAATCTTATTATGCCAGCGTAGAATCTGCTATGCGGAATCTCAATCCTTTAACGACTAATTTAGTGGTGGCTGATAAGAGCCGAACAGAGAAAACAATATGCCTTGCAGTTTCTCCTTCACTCAAGTCATTCGGGATTCCAGGACGTGCAAGGCTTTTTGAGGTAATCAGCCGGGTAAAGGAAGTTAATGCTATCAGAAAAAAGGAAAATGGTGGAAAAGAATTCAGAGGGAAATCGGTTGATATTAAAGAACTTGAGGCAGATCCGTCACTTGAACTGGACTATATTGCTGCACCTCCACGAATGGCTTTATACGAAAAGATCAGCACCGAAATTTACGAGCTTTATCTAAAATATGTATCTTCTGAAGATATACATGTATATTCGATAGATGAGGTCTTTATCGATGCAAGTGAATATCTGAACTTATATAATTTAACAGCAAGGGAATTTGCAGAGAAGCTAATAGCAGAGATTTATGTAAAAACAAATATTACTGCTACCGCAGGGATAGGAACAAATCTGTATCTTGCAAAGATTGCCATGGATATTATTGCAAAACATGTACAGCCTGATGAAAAAGGGGCTCGTATTGCGGAAATTGATGAAAAGAGTTATAGGCATCTGCTTTGGGAACATACTCCACTTACAGATTTCTGGCGTGTTGGCAGAGGATATGTGAAACGACTTGAAAAGGTCGGAATCTATACTATGGGTGATATTGCGCGATGCTCGCTGGGAAAAGACAATGATTTTCACAATGAAGACCTGTTGTATAAGATAATTGGCAAAAACGCAGAGCTTCTCATTGATCATGCATGGGGCTATGAGCCGTGTACCATTGCTGATATAAAGGCATACAAACCATCGAATAATTCGCTTGGAAGCGGTCAGGTTCTTCAATCTGCCTATAATTATGAAAAAACAAAGATTGTTGTTCGTGAAATGACGGATATGCTTGTTTTGGACCTTGTAGAAAAAGGACTTGTCACAGATCAGATAATCCTTGATATTGGCTATGATACGGAGAGCCTTAGTAATAAAAATATCTGTTATAAGGGTGACGTATCGATTGACCGGTATGGAAGGAGAGTCCCGAAACCTGTTCATGGTTCAATCAATCTTGGAGAATTTAATTCTTCATCAATGCTAATTATTGATGCTGTCATGCATTTATATGAAGAAATAATTGATAAAAAGCTACTGGTTCGCAGATTGTCGGTAACAGCAAATCATGTCATAAAAGAAGCTGACAAGCCAAAAGATGTTTATGAACAGTTGGATATTTTCACTTGTTTCGGAGAGGTTCAGAATGAGAAAAAGGTATTGGACGAGACACTGAAAAGAGAAAAGAAAATGCAAAAAGCAATTCTTGAGATAAAGAAAAAATTTGGTAAAAATGCCATACTTCGGGGGACGGATTTTGAAGATGGAGCAACTGCAAGGGAGAGAAATAATCAGATCGGAGGGCATAAGGCGTGAATAAATATGATGATATTATCGAGCTTGAACGACCTAAATCAAGAAAACATCTTCCAATGCCGATTTCTGATCGTGCTTCGCAGTTTTCACCATTTGCAGCCCTTACCGGATACGATGACTGTATAATGGAAGCCGGCAGAATTACAGATTCTTTTCGTGAAAGTGATGAGGATGCTCGCGAGAGTCTTGACCATAAACTCAGAGAAATAATATTAGAAAAAGGGGAACATCCGAAGATAAGGATCAGATGGTTTAAGAAAGACGATAAGAAATCAGGCGGAGAATATATTATCAGCACAGGAATTATCAAAAAAATTGATCCAATCAATGAGTCAATACTTCTAAATAATGGAGATGAAATATCATTCTGGCAGATAAGTGATATCGATACCGATCCTTGAGACGGAGCTTATTAATATTGGAAATAGAGGAGTGTGTGAAAGTTTTTCTGTAAATAAGATATCCTAAGATAATTGACGAGCTGTATGGCGGTAAGATTACCGTTGTCCAGCTCG
>CAJORC010000422.1 GCA_905236615.1 uncultured Lachnospiraceae bacterium | reverse complement strand
CTTTTCCATCAGTTTTTGCCCATGCACTGCTGTCTTTTATGTAGCCATGAAACCACTGAGAGGAATAGTATGGATCATTCGTTCCTTCATCTGTAAGGAAATAATCAGGATGAATCCGGCTGTTCGGACTCTGAGACTCTGCTTCTTCAAGCAGTATTTCAGCTATGTCTCTTTTGGTATTGAAAACCGCGATGCCTTCTTCAAAACTCAGCAGTTCTGCATCATACTCTTTAGCGATCTCTAATGCTTCATCCAGATCACTCGCTTCGCAAAACGCCTGATTTTCCGCATAATCTTCTCCTTCTTCAAGACCTGCTACATAAACAGCTTCCTGTAGAAGTTCATCAGAGTCTTTCTCCGTATCTTCGTTTTTTTCGGAATTCGAGCTGATTTCGCCCGCATAAGAAAAGCACGGAACAGATATAATTACAGCGACAAGAAACGTCGCAAGAAAATTCTTCCTCAGCATCTTTCTTTTCCCCCTGATATGCGTTATACTTAAATGTCTGCATTTTATACAAATGAGACATCCCCTGCTAAGTATACCATGTGCAATGTATACATCATGTTATTAATAGTATAACACTCTTATGTCATATTTTTGGCTCTTTATTGTATGCAAAGTCAAATTTTAAGTATTTCTTAGGAGAAATTTTATGAAAAAATTATTTTTACCGATTCTTGTCTCAGCCGGCGTTATTTTAACCGCCTGTGAATCCGACGGCAGCAAAAAAACACCTGAAGCCTCCACCGAAGCAGCTAATGCTGTTTCCGTGACATGGACTGAAAGCAGTGAAGCAGCTGACAACGAAAACGCAATAATCATTGAGGATATATCATCTTCAGAAAGTTCCGCTGCATCCGAAGAAACGGAATCATCTACAGAGGAAGTTCCTGAAGAAGCCGGAGAAGTAACTCTTGTTTTTGCGGGAGATATGGATTTTGATGACCGTTATACAAATATGATCGCACTCCGTTCACGTCCGAACGGCATTCTTGACTGCTTAAGCGACTCACTTATCGAAAGAATGAGAACGGCTGATATCTGCATGATAAATAATGAATTTCCTTATTCTAACGGCGGCTCACCAATTCCGAATAAAAAATTCACTTTCCGGGCAGACCCGTCCACAGCTGAATTTCTCACTCTTCTGGGTGTAGACATCGTAACGCTTGCCAATAATCACGCTTACGATTATGGTGAAGAAGCACTCCTTGACACTTTTGATACTTTAAGCGCCAATGGAATAGAATATGTGGGTGCAGGTCATAATTTAAGCGAGGCAATGACTCCGAAATATTTCAACATGAACGGTACCCGGATTTCTTTTGTAGCAGCAACCCAGATTGAGCGCAGTCTTCCTCCGGACACAAAGGAAGCAACCGAAAACTCCGCCGGTGTTCTTCGCTGCCAGACCGCTGATAACCTGGTAAACGAGATAAAAGAAGCAAAGGAAAACAGTGACTTCTGCATTGCATTTGTTCACTGGGGTTCCGAAAACGTTAATGAATATGAAAGTTCCCAGGCTGAACTTGCAAAAGCTTTTGCCGATGCCGGTGCTGATATCATAATCGGTGCCCACCCTCATGTACTGCAGGGCATTGATTATATCGGCAATGTTCCTGTACTATACAGTCTTGGAAATTACTGGTTCAACTCAAAAACGCTCGACACCTGTCTTATAGAATTAAAACTGAATAACAGGGAAATCGAATCTCTTCAGTTCATTCCATGCCGCCAGCACGATTGTAAGACAGAAGAAATGACAAAGAATACAACACAGGATTACGAAAGGATACTTTCAAATATGCGGAAGTATTCCACCGATTCTGTTAACATAGATGAAGACGGATATATAAGCAGGAAATAAAAAATCCCGGCAAAGGTTTAATGATAAGCCTTTGCCGGGATTTATTTTTACTGCTGTACCGCTTCAACCACTGCAGGAAGAAGCTGTTTTTTTCTGGAAACCACTCCCGGAAGAATAACAGTCCCACGTTCTGTCTTTTCAACGTGAAATGCTTCTTCAAGGATCGAAATTGCCTTATCGCCTTCACAAAGTATCTCAGAAGACTCGTTTAAGATATCGGTAAGCATGAAGAAAAGCATATCAAAATTGCCGTTCTTGCGTTCATTTCTGAAGTCTTCCCTGATCCTCTCCCTTATCTCACTAAGCTCCTCTGCTGTCATGGCATTTATCTGACCTATACCGATCGTCTGGTCATTAACCGTGAAACGTTTGAAATCCTGATGGATGATCTCATCCGGAGTTTTTGAAGAAAGATTACTTCCGGCACGGAACATCTCTCTTGCATACTCTTCTACATCTATACCTGCAATTATCGCAAGTGCCTTTCCTGCCTCGCGATCCACATCAGTACAGGTTGGAGACCTGTAAACAAGTGTATCCGAAAGAATTGCCGAACAGAGAAGACCTGCTGTCTGCCTGTCTATTTCTATTGCGTTTTCGCAATACATAATATAGACGATAGTCGCTGTACAGCCAAGTGGCTGGTTTCTGAAGTAAATAGGACCCATTGTCTCAACCGCAGCAAGTCTGTGGTGATCGATTATCTCAAGAAGTTCAGCTTCCTCAATTCCCTTAACTGTCTGATTTCTTTCGTTATGATCCACAAGAATGACTTTTTTCTTCTTGGCACCGAGGAAATTACGTCTTGAAATCAAACCGAGATATTTGCCTTCCGAATCAAGAACAGGGAAATAACGATGATGTATTTGTGTCATTACCTGTCTTGTATCCTCGATATAATCTTCAGTAGTAAAAGTTATCAGTTCAGATTTCTTCATAAAATAACTGATAGGAAGACTCTGGTTGATAAGTCTTGCTACTGTAAATGTATCATGAGGAGTACTGATGATCTTGCAGTTATGCTCCTCTGCCTGCTTGATTATAGTCTTTGCTAT
>CAJORC010000421.1 GCA_905236615.1 uncultured Lachnospiraceae bacterium | reverse complement strand
GAACCTTCAACTGAAGAACCTTCAACTGAAGAACCTTCAACTGAAGAGGAGCCCACTGCGGAGATACCCAGTGAAGAAGAACCCACTATCGAAGAGCCTTCTGAAGAGGAGCCTTCTGAGGAAGCACCTACAGAAACACCTGTAGATGATGATTCAAAAAAAGATAATGAAAAGGATGAGAATTCAGAGGAAAGTTCAAACACCGTTTCAGTTATAGCAGGCGGTAAGATTAATATATCAGACAAAATACCCGGAGCTGAATCCTTCTCACTTGCTGACAAATCCCAGAAGAAGATAGCAACTATTACCAAAAAGGGTATTGTCAAAGCAAAGAAGAATAAGTCCGGTCTTGTGACCATTAACGGCTATAAAAAAGTTTCAGGAAAACGTGAACTTGTCGGAAGCTATAGTGTAAATGTCATAGCTCCTGTCGTAACCCAGAAAAAAGTAAGCCTGAAAGCCGGTGAAACAGTAAGTGCCGGTTCGATCATATCCTGTGAAGGATTTGAAGCTGACTCATGGAAAAGCTCGAACAGGAACGTCGCAATCGTTTCCAACAGCGGGCTGGTAAGAGCAGCAAATTCCGGAACTACAAGAATCATTGCAGTCTTCAGATCCGGAGATAAGCAGGTCAAAGTAAATTTCAGACTTTCCGTCAGTAAATAAGAATAAAAAACCTGAGCACTTGTTCAAAAGTGCTCAGGGTTTTTACTTTCTATGATCCTTATCAGAAAATCATCCATAGGCAGCGGAGCTGAATAAAACATTCCCTGAAGATAATCGGAGCCCAGTTCTTTCATCCTGTCCGCCATTTCTTCAGTTTCAATTCCCTCAGAAGTTATGGTAAATCCCATTTTCTTAAAGGCATCTATGATTATCGGTAATATCTTATCGGGCTGTCTGCAATAGTCCCAAACTACTTCCAGATCGATCTTTACATTAATAAACGGAGCCTGTTTCATCCGGATCAGATTCGAATAACCTCTTCCGTAATCATCAAGAACCAGGAGAAATCCCTTATTCCTCATGAAGCCTGCCTGTCTCTCAAGGAAGCGTTCATCTGTCATTGATTCCTCTTTTATTTCAAGATGTATCCATTTAGGATTTATCCCGTATTTTTCCGTAATCTCCGAAAATCTGCTGCTAAGATCCACCCTCATAAACTGTATATGCGAAAGATTCACATTAATATATGATATTCCGATCTCTTTAAGCTTATTCTCGTTCTCTCTTATAAATTCGCATACTTTCTCAAGAACCTGCTCTCCCAGCTGATTTATATATCCGCTCTTTTCTGCGGCGGGAATAAAGATTCCGGGTGATATCATTTCCCCTGCATCATCCCTTATTCTCGCAAGGGCTTCTGCACCAATGATCTGATCCGTTTCTGCGGATATTATTGGCTGAAGATAAACTTCAACATTTTTGTTCTCAATAGCATTTTTTAGTGCATGCCTTACTCTGACTTTTTCCTTATACGCCTTTTTTGAATTGTCATCAGAAAAAACAAGCAGTTCTCCGCCAAAAGAATTTGCCTTTTCAAGCATGATCTCTATGGTATCAAGAACCTCTTCCGCACTTTCACAACCGTTAGCATAATCTATCAGTGCAAATCCGGCTTCGAGATAAAGTTCCGCATTATTTGATTTCCATGGAGACTCAAACCGTTCCTTCAGTTTTTCGTATACTTCCTCCCAGTCATAATTCCTGTCTCCGACAAGAACGAACCTTCCGCTATTAAAGAAAAACCTGAGCTGCTTTGAATAGTTCTTTCTGACAAGATCCGATATCATCCTGATACCGATCTCCATCTGAGTATCCCCGTAAATATCACACAGCCCATTATAATTTCTGATAACAAAGGCAAGTATCCCTATAGCTTTGCCCTTTTCATTTTTTTCCAGATATTCTTTAAGTGCAAAACTGTACTCCAATATATCACCCCTATTTAACTGTCTGATCCTATACTGTAAGTGTCTTTTCCTTTTTGTTTGGCTATATAAAGCTGTCTGTCAGCCATTTTATACATATCCTGATATGACAGGTTTCCGTTCTTGTTAACAACCGCACCGGCAGAAATCGCAACTCTGATACCCGGATAATCCTCTATCCTGATATATTTCACATGATTTACGATATCACCTGCTTTTTTGCTGATTTCCTGCTTTTCAAGCATATTTACCGCAAAAACCGAAAACTCATCTCCGCCAAGTCTGAATACCACGTCAGATTCCCTGAACTGTCCGTCAATGAAATCTGCAAATCTCCTCAGAACCAGATCTCCAACATGATGCCCGTAAGTGTCATTTACATGCTTAAAGTCATCAAGATCAAAAATGAATAAAGTACCTTTTCTTCCTTCTTCAAGGGCCTCCTTTATCCTGTCCTCTCCTGCTTCCCTGTTGAAGATTCCGGTCAGTGCATCTCTTTCAGACTTTCTCTTTAGAAGCCTGTTTTCATCTTCACGCAGCTGTTCTTCCGTAATATCAAGCTGTGCAAAAATGATCTGCTGACACAGTTCATCAAGATAGGAAAAATTGATCTGCTTCTTCCTTGTACGGACCGTTTTACTGTATGTATAGCTTCCGTATCTGTTCAGCTTGTCTATGACCTTGAGTCTGTCAAAACTGTCCAGCTCATCATGCCCGAAATAATACTGGATATCCCCTGTTCTTGCGTCGATCAGCCCGAAACTGTCATAATACTTCTCAGCTATGCGTGTAAGTATCTTGTCTTCTTTATAATCATGATCGACATCAAGTGTATATCCTATAACCTCAACATCCTTGTTTCCGGGGTTCTGGATAATATGATAAAAAGTCTTCACCCATAAGGGCACACCATTTTCCGTAAGCCTTCTATATAATAAACTTATCTGTTTTTCGCCTTTTTCAAAACGCTCAATGAGTTTTTCCCTGCTTATATTCTCGTTAAACCATGCCAGTGAATCCTCATCAAGCATAACTTTCCTGATCTTATCTAAAAGTTCATCCACTGTTTCCGCATCGATCAGCTTTTCAACAAATTCAGAGGCACCGTGAAAATCAGTGCAAAGATTTTTCGTCAGGTTAAGTCTGTACGCACACCTTGCATTGGGATTTGCCTGAAGGAGATTCTGCATGGCGCCGCGGTACTCCTGTTCCTGCCTTTTCTGCTCCCTCGCATCCGTATAAACATTATATATATAATAACTTCCATCAGGCTGTTCCACAGCAGAAACAACCGCCTGATACCATTTCCATTCGCCCTTATTTATCACTCGGTATAAAGTAATATTTTCCTTAATCTCCGGATGATGGGTCAGTTCTCTCCATGAGTCCTTTACAAGTTCCCTTTCGTCCGGATGTACAAGTTCAAATATGACATCGTCCCTTCTTGCATAAAGATCTTCTTCCGGCAAATTTAAAAGCTCGACAAGATATTTGTTTTCCGCGATCGGAACGACGTGTTTTATATCCCTGTCAGAATGGTAAACGGAGATACCCGCAGGTATAGAATCTAAGATAGTCTTAGACATTCTGCTTGCATTTTCGTCCACGTTCTCGACCCCCTCCGAATTTTTTCACGTCATTATTATTATATCATTTATTGGCTGACTTTATCAGATTTTTTCAAAAGAAACTAAAAACTTCTTAGCACCTTTATATACTAAAAAGTGCTAAGAAGTTTCTGATTCAGTAATTATTTTGTTCCGAATATCCTGTCACCTGCATCACCGAGTCCAGGACAGATATAAGCATTTTCATTAAGTTCCCTGTCAACATGACCTACATAGATCTGTATATCGGGATGCGCCTTATGCAGCGCTTCAAGGCCTTCCGGAGCTGCGATGATACACATGAACTTAATCTTTACTCCACCCTTTTCCTTGATGAAGTTTATCGCATCTATTGCAGAACCGCCTGTTGCAAGCATTGGATCCGTTACTATTATCGTTCTTAAGCTTATGGGATCCGGAAGCTTACAGTAATATGCATGAGGCTTATGTGTCTCCTCATCGCGGTAAAGTCCGATATGTCCGACCTTGGCCGTAGGAAGAAGTGCAAGTACTCCGTCTGTCATGCCGAGGCCTGCCCGAAGGATCGGAACTACCGCCTGCTTCTTTCCTGCAAGAGTGGGGGACATGGTCTTTTCTATAGGCGTTTCCACTTCCACATCTTCCGTTTCAAGATCGCGGAGTGCCTCATATCCCATAAGCATTGCTATTTCGTTTACGAGTTTTCTGAACTCTGCCGTACCTGTAGTCTTATCACGAAGTCGTGTAATTTTATGCTGAATAAGCGGGTGATCAAGAACCTGAACATTTTCAAGGCTATTAAAATCTGTCATTTTTCCATCCTTTCAAATCAATGGTATTGCATCCGAAATTATACATCATAAATACCATTTTAATCTTATTGCACCCGCCGGTCAAGCATTGTTAATCTTTGATCGAATCTTTAACAAACTGGGGCACTTTGCCTTCCTTAAAGACACAGCTTATCTGGTTCTCATATCTTTCATTCTGATCCGAATACCCCTCATCAATATAGATGCCATACTTAGCCTTGTCGCTATAGGGGTCAAGCCATTCTCCTTTGTTTGTACAGATGTAGGAAGCTTCGCAGATTTTGAGAATATCATCCATGTTATCGAATTTCTTTTCACCCTCACCATGTTCCATCAGTTCATCAGTATATTCCTCATCACCATTGCCGTTTACAAAAACGCCGTCCTCTTTTCCGACTCCGACTCCATAGACGTTTTCCGTAGGCTCGCTGTAAGTTTTATAAACTTTGACTGAATTCACCATATATGGTTCGATGCTGTCATCTATCCAGAGATCATTATCCTTAAGGAAAGCTATTGTATTCTCGCAGCAGCCATATACCGGGAATTCAATTTCATGTTCATAATAAACCCTCTCCTCCTTATTCTTTCCGGAAAAAGTCAGCATGCCCAATCTGGCTTCGTTTCTGAGCATAGTATAATCATATTGCTTCATATCCCTATCATAAACTTTCTTAAACTGCTCATAAAGGCGGGCAGCATCATGCTGGACGGTTTTATCCTTATTTCTGAAACTATATGTTAATTCCTGATCATCGGGATATTTTTCAGCAAAGCCATTATCATTCCTGTAGGCAAACAAGCCGTCTTTATACTCCTCGCTTCCCACGACTTTATTCATAAGCGTCTCATCAACATCATAAGGTATAATGAGCTTTCTGCACCTTGTCGAGCCATTCTTCAAGCGGTATATAAAAGTCGTTTCATATCCGTTGACTCTCTTACGGCTTTTCTTTAATGCCAAAGTATTTGCCACTGCAGCTTTTGCAAGTTCATCCATTGACTCCTTATCCCTGATGAACATGTGCTCGTTGGCATAATCTTCCTGATCCATATAGCTTCCATCTTCATCATAGTAATTAAAGTAGGCATTTCTCACAATCGCATAGCTTTCAACGCTTGATACCGAAGGAAGATACCTGTCATATCCGAAAAGATCGAGATACATGCCAAGGAACACTATCAGCGATATCGCCATGACCACAAATGTATTTGTGAAATTCTTAAAGCATGACTTTACATTAAAGCTGAGTATTGCTTCCATGATAACCGATGCTATAACGGAATTAACTATGAGCACCGCCGAAATAAAGAGCATTGTCGCGGGAGTGATATTTTTTTCCACTGCCATAAGATAGAACCAGCCTACATTAAGCGTCCACAATACGGCAACAGCAATTTTTACTATAAGTTTTCCTTTTCTGAAAACGATCGCCGTACCGATCATTTCATTCTTTCTTATCCTATAGAGCAGAAAAGCAAGCGCCGTGGCAGCTATCACGATAAGAATATTTATGATATTGTTCTGGACCTTGTTGACCGCGAAATTCGTTACCGGGTTTAATGATATCCCCTTAAGCAGGCTCCCATCAAATGAATATCCCGCATAAGTAACATAAAGGTTGCTTGCTATCCCGTCAGTGATCAGAACCAGGTTGTCATACCAGGTGATAAGCACTATCGTTCCCAGTACGGCTATGATTATGTTTCCGCAGAGCATTGCCGAAAAGGTAGTTACCGCATATACCGCAAAATATAGAAGCGTCGAGCGCAGGAGCGTTGTGACCATCATTACAAATACATCCATATCAGTCTTGCCGATAACGGTCATAAATGCGTAACCCATCAGAGTCGAAATAATGTAGGGAATGATCACGATATAAATACCGCAGAAATAAATATTCCACCACCTGAAGCCGCGTTTTATCGGCTGGGCTTCATAGAAATCAACCTTCTGCCTGTTATAAAGGTATATATATCCTGATAATGCAGCGACCACTGCCATCACAAAAAGCGCTGTTGGCGGAAGGAAAGGTCCGAAGAGCATCATTGCAGCCTCTTTAAGGCTCTTGTCATCTGACCATGATGTTGTCCTTATGAAAAATACAGCTGTTGATCCGCCGCCTATATAATAAATACAAAAGAGAACGAATGCGAGTATCGGCTGCCATAATCTCTCCCTAAGAAGGTTTTTCTGGAAATTTAAAACATTATCCGGCGATAATTTTCTTGATGTCATAGCCGACCACCTCCGTTTCACTGATAAATGCCTCTTCCAATGTCAGCGGCAGCATTTCAAAGAATGTCATTTCAAATCCTGCAAAATGTGCCATAACTTCTTCCCTGTTTCCTCTTACCGTGATCGTATGAAGTTTTCCCCTCTTTTCATTCAGCATAACGTTTATGCCGCCGAGGATCCTTTCTTCATCTTCTTCATTCGCAAAGACACACTGTATCTTCTGGATCCCGAACTTGATATTCTCAAGGTTCTGCGACAAAAGAACTCCTCCCCTGTGCAGAAGTCCGATATTCTCACAGATATCTTCAAGTTCCCTTAAGTTATGCGAAGCGATTATCGGCGTAAGTCCGCGCTCTTCCATATCATTAGCGAAAAGGCTCTTAACCGCCTGTCTCATAACGGGGTCAAGGCCGTCGAATGTCTCATCCATCATGAGATATTTTGTTCCTGCACAGACTCCGAGTATTACTGAAAGCTGCTTTTTCATACCCTTTGAAAAAGTGCTTATGCGTCTGTTCAGTGAAAGGTTAAAATCATCCAGAAGCTTATCAAATCTCTTTACGTCAAAATTTTCATAGATATCAGCATAGTAATTGCGCATATGCTTCGGAGTGGAGTTACTGTGAAAGAACGGCTCATCCGCAATAAAGAATATTTTTTTCTTTGCTTCTATATTGTCATAAGCCGGATTGCCGTCTATATAAACATTTCCCCTGTCCGGTCTGTAAATTCCCGCTGCAATACGCATAAGTGTCGACTTACCGGAACCGTTTGTTCCTATCAGTCCAAACACCTGTGACTCATCTATATTAAGTGATATACCGTTTATGGCATGTACTATATCTTCTTTCCCACCTGTATCAAAAGTTTTATGTAAATCCTTTACTTCTATCATTCTTCACACCTCCTGCCTTTTATTCCTCAAGGCTTTTCAGTAATTCCTTTCTGGAAAGTCCGATCTCTTCGGCCTCTTCCAGTATCTTCCTGATCTTTACGATTATCTCCTGCTTCTTCTTCTCCACTAACTCTATATTCTTCTGCACGAAGTTCCCCTTTCCTTTAACAGTATATATAAAACCGTCACGTTCAAGTTGTGAGTATGCTTTCTGAACTGTGTTCGGGTTGGTTGACAGTTCCACTGCAAGGCTCCTTACCGATGGCATCTGCTCTCCTGCTTCAATGACTCCCGACAGAATGAGCTTCTCAAATCCGGAAGCGATCTGTTCGTATATTGGTCTGCTGTCCTGATAATCAATCCTTATGAGCATTAGTACCTCCTTCCCTGTATTATCTGTACTAACTGTATTACTTCCACTAACACAGTTAGTATAGCATGTATTTATTTTAAAGCAATAGAAAAAGGCATCCTGTACAAAAAAAGTACAAAAAATACGGAGCACCCTCGTTAAAGAAAGTGTTCCGTATCGGTAAAACTCACAGAATATATCTGTCTGATAGGACAGAGGGACTCACAGTATAGCGTCTTTACCCCGTCAATCCTGCAGCCAACGCAATTGATCAGCTCAGTTGTCCATGTTTTTCATAATTCGTAACTTTACTTATCTTATTCTCGCCGTCAACAAATACAACCTTCGGTTTATGCCCCTTTGCTTCATTTGAATCAAGCGAACAATAGCACATGATTATCACATGATCGTTTACCTGAACCTGTCTTGCCGCTGCCCCGTTAAGACAGATCATTCCGCTGCCGCGCTCTCCTGCAATCGTGTATGTCTCAAATCTGTTTCCGTTCTCAACATCAACGATCTGAACCAGTTCGTATTCTAGTATTCCTGCTGCATCAAGCAGGTCTTCATCTACCGTGATGCTTCCTACATAGTCGAGTGCCGCCTGTTTCACCACTGCACGGTGGATTTTTCCCTTAAGCATTGTAAGATTCATTACTTTTCCTCCTCAACAATTACACCAATCATTATCTGACAAAATATTGTCGGATGTCCGTTTTTGTAACGCCGTTGCTCAAAGCTTACGCTTTGGCATCCGGCGACAAAAAAGGCTCCTCAACAATTACACCAATCATTATCTGACAAAATATTGTCGGATGTCCGTTT
>CAJORC010000420.1 GCA_905236615.1 uncultured Lachnospiraceae bacterium | reverse complement strand
TGCGACAGGATTCGAACCCACGACCTTCTGGTCCGTAGCCAGACGCTCTATCCAGCTGAGCTACGCACGCACGTTATGTCGCTCTCAAACAAGCGACAATAGTTATAATACATCAGTGATATGCTTTTGTCAACAATCAATTTAATTTTTTTACAAAAATTTCTGCCCATGCAGGTAAGAAGCCCGCTCTTATCGCTGTGTCCTGAGAAAGTGAATGGCTTTCCGATGTCCCGTAGAAAGGCAGAAAACCTTTTTCCAATATCCTCTCTTTAAGCTCGGTCACAAGAAATACCGCAAGTCCATGATGCAGATAATCCTCGTTTACATCTACTCCGATCTGCCACATATACCTGCCGTCTGCCGATGCACCCGCTGCCGCTATCGGCGTTTCTCCGTCATAAGCCGCCACTGCGATGACATCCGGCTGGGTAACGGATCCCGGCAGTGCATGCTTGAAATTGCCTGCTTTTCTGAGTTCATCCACTCCCTTTTCATCAAACCAGCGGATATCATATGGACATTCCATCTCATACCCTTCAAATTGCTCATCCGGAAGGAAGTAAAGGTGGGTATCATGGATACAAAGCCCATATTCATTAAGCTTTTTATCCAGATTCCGTAAATTTTCAAATTTGCAGAACCATTCGCATTTGAATGTCGAATATTTTTCACGGACCCAGTCTATCAGCTCATCCGATGCCATGATATAAGCATCACCCTTATATATCACAGCCCTGAAGTCATCTGACATTCCCTCAACTATCCGTGCACCGTCAAGCCTTTGCGACGGATTTATCATTATTCTGTATTTAAATTCACATTCCAATGAGCAGTTTGTGTCAAGCCTGAACTGAGCTCTGGCAGTATCACTTAAATTCATATCTGTCTATTTCCTTCATCAGCCGTTTATTCTTGTACAGGTCCTCATCTGCCTTAGCAACAATTTCTTCGTAAGAGCTCTTTGAAATATAGCCCTCTGCATAACCGTCGGCAATACCGAAAGGATAATCCTTAAACCTCGCAACCCTCACGCATTCGTCCTGCATATCCCTTCTTTCTTTAAGCACCTCGGACATAACAGGTTCTATATAAATGGCACAGAACTCATCGCCGCCAATCCTGTATATCCTCCATGCATCTTTCATACAGTTCTTGATTATCTGGGCTCCTGCCGATATAAAATCATCGCCGCTCAGATGTCCGAATTTATCATTTACAACTTTCAGGTTATTAAGGTCAAATATAATGACTCCGATCTTTTTCTTCTCGTTTTTGAGGCGTTTCTGATCTTCTTTGTAACAGTTCTTATTATAAACGCCTGTATACATATCCACAAAAGCCTGCTGTCTGTATGCGTCTACAGGATTCTCCAGCGCAAGGAACATACCTACCGTAACAATAGCGGCAATTCCTGCAGTTGCCCGAAGCTCCGGGATAAAAATCTGTGCGATCGTAACTCCTATCAATGTGATCTCCACAGGTATCATGATCTTGCAGAAATTCTCTCCCACTTCCCTGAACCTGATGATCAAAAGCATAATAGTAGAAATCTCATAAAACGTCACCACAGCAAAGCTTATAATAAGAGGAACGCCTCTCGTATAGACCATTCCACTGATTTTTTTATATTCAACTTTGAAAAACAGCACAACAAGCATTGTCACCCCTACAATGATGTAGGAAGCAATTCTCACGTTCTTCCTTGATTTTTTGAAGTATGCAATTCCGTGAACATAAGTGAAAATTTCATTGATACACATGACCGCGCTTATATAAAGCATCTTCTGGACAAAATCACAGATAAACTGTATAACACGTCCATCATTTGCAATAATGAAGGATACAATATCCAAAAGCGCATGAAGAAAGGCGAACATACAAATACGGATAAAACTGTTGTCCCTCGAAGTCCTCTGCGTCCTTACACAATAAGAAAGCAGAAAAGCAAGCACCATAGTACTCACAACTTCTTCCCTAAGAATGTATATTAACTCAGATATCTTTTCCATCCTGCAACACCCCTAAAGCATAGAAAATGGCAATACCGCCAGCGTACCCACAATGCTGTAAGTAAGAAACCCATTTCATAGATTATATCACAGGAGATGCATAAAGTCGTGATATACAAAGTTCTAAATAAAGTACAAAGTTTTATCCGGACAAAGAAGGAAGAAAGTATGCAAAACAAAGCCCCTCAAATCAGATTGATCGAGAGGCTTTGTCAATTATATGTACACATTATTCAAATACAGATATTTATCCCGCCGCCGGAAGCCGATGATTCTCCGCCGCTTCCGCCGTAAACCGGAGGAATATTGATTACAGGGGCGCTTCGATCTGAGGATGCCGGCATCGATACCGAAGATCCGGCCGGAACAGCATTTGCGCCTGCCTGCTTTGCTTTCTCATGCTCCATGAGCCCTTTCAGGTATTCCTTATCAGCCTCGGCAATTTCCTTCAGTTCTTTGCTGCGGTGCTTAATCTTCAGCTTTTTCAGATTTTCAGCGGACATATTCAGATCGGGAGCGGCTGTACTTTCCATAAGCTCATCCATGGTCTCTGACAGCACATCCTCCAGTTCCTGAAATGTTTCCTCTGTTATTTCTTCAATTTCCGAATAATAATCTTCGCTTAACTCCGACATCATATTTCCGGAAATGAGTTCAGAAGTCATATCCTCCTCTGATAATTCCTCTTCTGCAGTTAATTCCTCATCAGCACCTTCAGACGTAAGCTCTTCATTTTTTTTATCGTCTTCCCCGTCTTTTTCTTCCCTGACCTCATCAATATCAACAGCAAGTCCCTTGCCGTTACGTTCGATCATCTCTTCCTG
>CAJORC010000419.1 GCA_905236615.1 uncultured Lachnospiraceae bacterium | reverse complement strand
GAAAGCCAGATCTGAATCTTCTCACCGTTCAGAGGATTGATCGCATAAGAGCCGGTGAATACACCTGTTTTCTCCTTACCCTGCATACGGTCTACGTTTGACTTGTTTGCCGCGTCTACTATATACTGCTCAACCTCAGCTCTCTTGTCATCTGTTGCAAGCTTCTTTGCAAGAGGATGCTCAGGTGCAAGTACCATGAATGTAGCTCCGAAAAGGGTATCCGGTCTTGTGGTATAAACCGTGATCTTGTCATCACTGCCGTCAACCTTGAAGTCAACTTCTGCTCCGTAGGAACGTCCGATCCAGTCTGTCTGCATCTTCTTAACCTTTTCCGGCCATTCAAGCTGGTCGAGGTCATCAAGAAGTCTGTCTGCATATGCAGTGATCTTAAGCATCCACTGCTTTAAGTTCTTCTTTGTAACTTCGCTTCCGCAGCGCTCGCACTTACCGTTGACAACCTCTTCGTTAGCAAGACCGCACTTACATGAAGGACACCAGTTGATCGGCATTTCCTTCATATATGCAAGACCCTTCTTGTACATCTGCTCGAAGATCCACTGTGTCCACTTAAAGAACTTGGGATCGGTGGTATTAAGCTCCATATCCCAGTCATAAACAGCGGCAATCTGCTTGATCTGTCTTTTTATGTTGCGTACGTTCTCTGCAGTTGAAACCGCAGGCTGTACGCCCATTTTTATGGCATAATTCTCCGCAGGAAGACCAAATGCATCCCATCCCATAGGATGAATGACATATTTACCGTTCATTATCTGATAACGGCTCCATACATCAGAAATTACATAGCCTCTCCAGTGTCCGACATGAAGACCGTTTCCTGAAGGATATGGAAACATATCAAGACAATAGTACTTTTCCTTTTTTCCGTCATTAACATTAACGGGTTTTTCTTCCCAGGCGCGTGTCCACTTATCTTCCACCGCGCTGTGATTATACGCTTCTGCCATAAAAAATCTCCTTAATAGTTAATTCATATTATATGCTTTATTTACAAGCCAAATTCAAGTTTAAAACCCTGCAATACAAAAGTCAAGCTTTTTCATATTTTCTCATTGACTTTAAGCTTCATTGGGTGTATGTTATTTCTCATTCGCTCTAAAAATATACTTGTTCTATTTTTAATTATTCAGGAGACAGATTTATGCAGCTTGATATGACAAAGGGAAATCCCTTAAAAAATATACTTATATTTACTTTTCCGCTTCTTATAGGAAATCTTTTTCAGCAGCTTTACAATATGGCAGATACACTCATAGTCGGACGCTTTGTCGGTGAAAACGCTCTTGCCGCCGTTGGTTCTACAGGTACGATCATGTTCCTGATACTCGGTTTTTCGATCGGCATTTCCACAGGCTTTACCGTACTTACTGCCCAGTGCTTCGGAGCACACGATATGGCCCGTGTCCGCCAGACTGTCGCAAATGCACTCATACTGTCTGCTCTGGTTATAATAATAACCACTTTTTTAAGTACGGCTTTTATGCACCCGATACTTCATCTTATGAATACACCGGAAAATATCTATGATGACGCCTACAGCTATATCAGGATCATTTCGCTCGGTCTTGCCGCATCGGTGCTTTATAACCTTTCATCAGCGATACTCCGTGCAGTAGGAAACAGCGTTATCCCGCTTGCTTCGCTGGTTTTTTCAGCATGCCTGAATGTCGTGCTCGATCTGCTTTTTATCGCAAAATTTAATATGGGTGTTGCCGGTGCTGCAAGAGCCACCGTTATATCACAGGGAATTTCTGCAATACTCTGCTTTATCTATATTTTTATAAAGTTAAATAAGATCTGGCCCCGTTTTGAAAACCTCCATATTGACCTTCATGACGCAAAGAAGCAGCTGGCAGTCGGAATTCCCATGGCCCTCCAGTTTGCGATCACAGCATCGGGAACCATGATAATGCAGTCCGCCATCAATCTTTTCGGTTCCAAGGCAGTTGCTGCCATAACCGCTTCCAGTAAGCTTCAGAGTATCATTACACAGGGAATGATATCGGCCGGACAGACTATTGCGACATACTGTGCACAAAATTACGGTGTCGGAGATTCCAAACGTATCAAAGAAGGAATAAATTCCTCTTTCCGCGCCCTTATTGTTTATTCCATAGTTGCTGCCATACTCGGACTTGTATTTCTGAAGCCCGCCCTGCGTATGTTTTTCTCTGATAACGGAACTGAGTTTGATTCTCTTCTTCCCCTTGGAGAAACATATATGCGTGCCTGCGTGATTTTTTACATACCGCTTTCTATGATATTCATTTACAGAAATGCGATGGAAGGATGCGGATATGGCTTTCTGCCGATGATAGGCGGAGTTGTGGAGCTCGTTTCAAGAGCGATTACCGCTGCCGCCGCTATTTATTTCCATAACTTTCTTCTTGCCTGCCTCTGCGATTCCGCCGCATGGCTTTTCACGGGAGTCTATGTACTTATCGCATGGAATCACGTTTTCAAAGACGTGGAGAAGAAATTCGCCTGAATCTTTATCCTCCCGGATTACCGATTTTCTCTTGATTTATCCGGAGAAAAGAGTTAGAATAATACTTACCCTTTAGGGGTAGTACTGGTTTCGACAGGGATCTTGCAGCTGGAGAAGCTATCCGTGGGAAGGTACGTTAGACCGCAAATTAAATATAATCGCAAACAACGATTACGAATTAGCTGCAGCCTAAGCGCTGTGCTCGTCAGTCCGGTTCTCCCCGTCGTCCCGGGTACTGACGTCATCATGACGGGAAACGACATTGGCAAAGCTTTGAGTCAGTGGGCGTAATATGAAGCTACTGAAACCGTAAGAGTGTGTTTCCCCGTGCGGTGGAGGGAATTCCAATCGAAACACTATGATAGTAGAAGGACAGGGAATAGGTTTTTGGACAGGGGTTCGACTCCCCTCTACTCCATTAAAAAACAGACCGAAAGGTCTGTTTTTTTATTTGGAGTTGAGTGGGAGTCGAACGGCAAGGCCGAAGGGTCTGTTTTTTTTACTCTTATCTCCAGTTCTCCTGCCCCTCATTAACTATCTTTATGTGGCAGGCTTTCATCGCATTCAATGCTGTATCATGAGCCTCAGGCGTAACTCCTGCGCATCCTGCCGCGTCAACATATATCTTAGCATTAGGAAGCATAGCCTTTGCCAGCATCACATTCGATATAACGCAGATATCCGTGCAGACACCGATAAATTCAATCTCCGTAATATCTGCATTCTCTCTGAGATATTCTGCAAAGTCCTTTGATCCGAAAGTTTCTTTAATGAAAGTATTGTTTTTATCCGCATATGGCTTCAGGCCGTCGATCAGCTCCCAGCCCTCAGTTCCCGATATACAGTGCACTACGGGAAGGTTTTGTCCTTCTTCCGTCTGCATATAATCATCTCCGTGGGTATCCATTGTGAAAAGAACCGTCTCGCCCTTCTCCTTTGCCTTTTTAACCTTATCGATAACATATCCGCTTATTTTGATTGCTTCCTCATTTCTGAGCGCACCTGTCAGAAAATCGTTCTGCATATCTATTACAACCATGATCTTCCTACTCATCTTTTTCTCCTTTTTCATATCTGTACTCTTTCGACATTTTCTTTCCCGTGAGCGACTTTATCTTATTTCCGGTCTCCTCAACACGGTCAGCGATCATATCCCTGAAATTCTTTTTATAAAGTTTGCGGCCCAGCACAAGTTCATATATCACCTGCAGATCCGGCAGAGTAAACGTCTCTCCAGCCAGATTAAAAGCAAGATCCGTATAAGCTATCCTGTTCCGGAGCTTTGTCACTGTTTCAATTATCATTTCAACATGATCAAATGCAAGTCCGTCTTCCGAAACCTTCTTAGGAATATAATTATCATAGCTTATCTTTCCGTTCTTAAATCTTTCCTTAGTCAGGGAATATTTAATATGAACATTTTTTTCATCATTGCTGATCTCAAGTTCATTTTCCCTGAAACAGAAATCAAACCATGCCGCATCCGAAGCATCATCAAGTCCGGTAACTTTCTGCATACCATTGATAAGCGCCATATAAGCAATGCTCATAACCCAGGTTCTGGGATCACGTCCCGGCTTGGTAAATGTATATATCTGCTCCAGATAGATATCCTTAAGTCCGGTTTCCTCTTCAAGTTCCCTTGCTGCCGCCTTATAAGCAGTCTCATTTTCAGAGATAAATCCCCCCGGCAGAGCCCAGCAGCCGAGATAGGGATGCCCACCCCTCCGGATGAGCAGCAGCTTCAGATCAGAAAGATCCTCATCCGGCGCAAATACCAGAATATCCGCTGTTACGGACGGTCTTTTATAATCTCCCGGCTTATATTTCTGCAGGAACTCTTTTTCCGTTAATCCGTCTTTATCTCTCAGCTCTTTCATGCCTCAAACCCTTCTGTAGCTTGGAATCGTCTTTAACTTGTGAAGATTTGCTGCGTGCTTTCTTTCAATTTTATCAATAAGTTCCTTATCAATCGGGCATTCCTGTCCGTTTTCCCTGCCGCCTTCCTCATTGTATCGTATCCATGCGTCAAGATCGGCATATCTGAAACCTAAGTTATCCTCATCTGTCTTTCCGCAAAGCCCGTCAGAAGGAGCCTTATGCACAAGTTCCTGCGGCATTCCCAGATAATCCCCTACCTCAATTACCTCTGAAACAAGCCAGTCCTGCAGTACGGAGATATCACCCGCAGCATCTCCGTATTTCGTGGAATATCCGACATAATCTTCACTCCGGTTACAGGTATTTATCACGAACGAAGTCGCATTCTGACCCTGTGCCGCCGCATAAAGCGTGGTCATCCTGATCCGCGGGGCAAGATTTGTCTTTAACTGCGGTGTGATATTTATCTGATCCTGTAAACTGTAAGTTGAGAGAGCTGCCTCGTATATATCTTTAATATTGATGGTCATATTTTTTATACCCAGAGTTTCGCAGACCTTTATCGAATCTGAAATATCAGCCTGTTCACCATTCGGCATCATAACGCCTATGACCCTCTCAGCCCCCAGTGCCTTCTTTAGTATTGCCGCCGCAACAGTTGAATCCTTACCTCCCGAAATTCCTATGACCGCCTTTGAGGAATCACCGAACTTGTCAAAGAAAGCCCTCAGGTATTCAATGTTTTTCTTAACTTCTGCCTCTGCATTAAAATTTTTCATGATCAAGTCTCCATTCAAGTGTTCTCATAAGATAATCGACATATTCCGCACTCTTGCACATTCCCTTTCCGTCTGTATCGGAAATCTTTGCAACCGGGTGCCCGTTGCACTCTGTCGTCTTCATTACGATATTCAGCGCTTCCTCATCAGTATCATTGCTTATGTAAGTACCGATTCCGAAAGCTACATTGATTCTGTCATTGAAATGATAAAACAAATCGCTTGCCCTGTCAAAATCAAGAGAATCCGAGAATAACAGCGTTTTAGTCTTAGGATCGATTCCAAGTGATTCATAGTGCTTTATCATCTTTTCACCCCATTCATAAGGATCGCCGGAATCATGCCTTACACCGCTGAACATTGTTGCAAAGGTAAGCTGGAAATCCCTTAAGAAAACATCTGTTGTAACGGTATCAGTGAGCGCGATGCCGTTCAGTACGGAATACTCCCTGATCCACGCATCCAGCGCATACCAGTTTGAATAAGCCGGATTGTGCTTTTTGTTTCCCTGGCCCACGCACATAATATATTCATGTGCCATTGTTCCCACAGGCTTTACACCGAATTTCTTTGCAAGATAGACATTTGATGTTCCGACGAAATTCGAGCTGTTCTTTTCGCTTCCCCTGATAAGTTCCTTTATCGCAAGTTCCTGCGCTTCTGCCGAAAGACGCCTTCTGAGTCCAAACTCTGAAAAAGTCCCAAGATAAATGCTCCTTTCTTCAAGACGCTTCACTTTGTTCGCTAATCTTCTCCTGAAGCTATCCATAAGCTTATCGTAATCATACGCCATCTTGAAATATACTTCATTAACGATCGCCAGAGTCGGAATCTCATACATCGAGCTGTTAAGCCATGTACTCTTTGCCTCGATCGCAAGTCCGCATTCAGCGTCAGTCGTTATTTCAAAATCTTCATATCTCGGATGCCAGAGTCTCAGGAAATCAATATAATCACTTTTCAGCCATTTGATATTTCTAAGATAATCAAGCTCTTCTTCCTTAAAATTCAACTTACAGTAAAGCTTTATCTGCTCTTTTATCTCTTCGACCATTTCTTCGGTAAATTTCACATTTTTGTTGCGGCACTTGAATGTCCATGTTGTTGTATATCCGGGGAACTGATGATAAATAACCTGTCCCATTGAAAATTTATAAAGATCTGTTTCTAATAAACTTTTGATTATCTGCTCTAATCTGCTCATAAAATATCCTCCTATATGTATTAGTAGCTATTTACTACTTTTGTTAGGATTATACTCTTTGATTAGTAGTATGTCAATACTTTTTGTAAATTTAAAAATAAAAACTCCTACAGATTTCTCCGTAAGAGTCTTTTATTTGCAATCATTTATTCTTATAAATCTTCAATCTTCACAGTATCAGCATCTTTCCAGATT
The DNA here is from genome assembly GCA_905236615.1 of uncultured Lachnospiraceae bacterium. Classification (GTDB taxonomy): domain Bacteria; phylum Bacillota; class Clostridia; order Lachnospirales; family Lachnospiraceae; genus NK4A144. The sequence continues at coordinate 1,129 of CAJORC010000419.1, read as the reverse complement.
CTCTCAAGATCATAGAAAGAACGGCTTTCCCTGTCAAATACATGAACGATGAAATCGCCGTAGTCCATGAGTACCCATGCCGAGTCTCCGTTTCCTTCAACGCTCTTCGCTTCGATGCCCGACCTTGTAAGCTTCTCATCCACGTTATCGGTTATTGCCTGAAGCTGTGAAGGGTTATTCGCGGTAACGATCAGGAAATAATCCGCAATCACGCTTACCTTACCGATATTCAAAATACAAAGGTCTTCCGCCTTTTTCTCTTCTGCCGCATTAGCTGCAATCTTTACCAGTTCTTCTGTTGTCATTGCCATTTACCAATCCTCTTATAAAGTCTTTTTACAGGTCACGTAGTAATCATATGTTTTCTGTGTCATGGGATCTATTATCTGATCTTTGGTTTTTAAGTATTCCAGCGTATCATACAGAATCTCGATAACAGCCTCATCAATATCAACAAAGGCCATCTGTCTTATCTTGGCCAGATTCGGAGCCGTAGTTCTACCGGGCTCGATATAATCCGACGTAAAAATTATCTTTTCAAGAAGAGACATTCCCGGACGGCCGGTCGTATGGTTCCTTACAGCATCAAGGATCTCCCTGTCGTCTACTTTGTAAATTTCTTTTGCAAGACAGGCACCTAATTTGGAATGGATCAGATAAGGTGCTTCCTTCTCGACTTCCGTAAGCTTCACCTTATATTTCTTGCAGAGTGCAAACTTTTCATCATTAGGGATATTTTTCGCACAGTCATGAAGCATTCCCGCCAGAAAAGCCCTGTCAATATCAATGCCATAGCGCATCGCAAGCGATGAAGCAGTATATGCCACTCCCAAAGTGTGCTGATATCTGTCCTTATCAAGAACTTTCTTAATTTTCTTCTTTATAGACTTGATTTCTTCTGTCAATCTTCCGCTCCTAAAATCAAAGATACTGCGCAGTATAAAGCTGACTTTCCCGAATATAATCTATCACACCGTCCGGCAGGTAATACTTGACCGATAAATTCTCCGAAACCCTGCGTCTCAGATCAGTCGAAGAAATATCCATGCGTCCCGTATGCATTACCTTGATCTTCGCATCATACTCCGCCTCATATTCCCGGATTTTTTCCAAAAGTCCTTCTTCATCG
>CAJORC010000418.1 GCA_905236615.1 uncultured Lachnospiraceae bacterium | reverse complement strand
GTCTCTGTCCGCCGGAAAACTCATGCACATATCTTGTTGCATGCTCGGCATTCAATCCTACCAGCTCCATTATGGAGAGTATCTTATCCCTGCGCTCACCCTTTGATGAATAAAGCTTATGAACATCCAAAGGCTCACCTATTATGTCCTCTACAGTCATTCTCGGATCAAGCGATGAATAGGGATCCTGGAAAACCATCTGCATCTTTTTTCTTAAGGGAGTGATATTCTTCTCAGTAACAAGTTCGCCGTCGAATCTTATCTCACCGCTCGTAGGCTTATAAAGGTGAAGAAGAGTACGTCCGACCGTAGTCTTTCCGCATCCTGACTCTCCTACAAGTCCCAGTGTTTCTCCCTTTTTTATATCAAAACTGACTCCGTCAACAGCCTTTAATGTCTGATGCCCGAAAAAGCCGGACGCGATGTTAAAATGCTGTTTTAAGTCTTTCACCTCTACCAGGTATTTATTATCTTCACTCATTTGCTGCTAACTTTCCTTCCTTTTCAAGCTGGCGCATAACATTCAGCCAGCATGAAGCATAATGTCCGTCAGGCATTTCCATCTCATAAGGCACTTCATCAATGCAGATCTTAAGTGCATTGTCACATCTTGAGCAGAAAGCGCATCCCTTAGGCATATTCAAAAGGTTTATCGGATTTCCCGCTATAGGAACGAGCTTCTGTCCCATATTATCGACATTAGGTATGGAACGGAGAAGTCCCTTCGTATATTCATGGCAGGGCCTGTAGAAAATGTCATCAGCCGTTCCTCTCTCGCAGACACGGCCGCCATACATAACGATGATCTCATCGCACATGGAAGCAATAACTCCGAGGTCATGTGTTACGAGGATTATCGCCATTCCCATTTTCTGCTGGATTTCCTGCAGCAGCTCAAGTATCTGTGCCTGAATGGTAACGTCAAGAGCAGTCGTAGGCTCATCCGCAATAAGGATATCAGGTTCGGACGCAAGCGCCATCGCTATCATTACCCTCTGCCTCATTCCGCCGGAATGTTCAAAAGGATACTGCTTAAGCCTCTTCTCAGGCTCATTGATTCCGACGAGCTGCAGAAGCTCGATAGCACGCTGTCTTGCCTCTTCCTTATTTTTATCTGTATGCAGGGTTATAGCCTCCATAAGCTGATATCCTATGGTAAATACAGGATTAAGGCTTGTCATGGGATCCTGGAAAATTATACTGCAGCATTTTCCCCTGAAGCCCTGCATTTCTTTTTTGCTGTAATCAAGAAGGTTCTTTCCCTTATAGAGGATCTCTCCTTCCACAACGCGACCGGTGTCAGCAAGTATCTGCATTATAGAGTATGCCGTTACACTCTTTCCCGAACCGGATTCACCGACAACACCAAGTATTTTTCCTTTTTGAAGGTTAAAGGAAACACCGTTTACAGACTTTACCTCGCCTTTATCGGTAAAGAAAGACGTATGAAGATTTTTCACCTGAAGAACAAGGTTTTCTTCGTTATGCCTGACCTTTTCTTCTACATTAATTTTATTTATATCCATAAATCTGATTTCCTTACTAATTATTTTTTCAGTTTAGGGTCGAATGCATCTCTGAGTCCGTCACCAAGCAGGTTGAACGCAAGAACAACGAGACAGATCATAGTTGCCGGGAGCACAAGTTTCAGGGGATTCGACTGCATACCCTGTCTTGCTGCATTTGCAAGGCTTCCGAGTGAAGGCATCGGCAGAGCGACACCAAGACCCAGGAAGGAAAGATAGCTTTCCGTAAATATCGCTGACGGGATCTGAAGTGCTGTTGCAATTATGATCACGCTGATGCAGTTCGGAAGGATATGTGTCCAGATAATATGTCCGGGCTTTGCACCTATCGAACGTGCTGCAAGTATATACTCGTTTTCCTTGATCGAAAGAATTTCCGCTCTTACAAGTCTTGCCATTCCTACCCAATAAAGCAGACCGAATACGATAAAAAGTGAAACCATGTTGGTTCCGAGGTCACTTAAGAGCGGTACGGATGTAAGATCAAGAGTTTCTCTCAAAACAACCGACAAAAGAATAATTACCAGAAGATCCGGCAGTGAATAAATAATATCCACTATTCTCATCATTATAAGGTCAGTCTTGCCTCCGGCATATCCGGAGATCGCTCCGTAAAGAACCCCGACAATGAGAACCACAAGGCTCGCAAAAATACCGACAAAAAGTGAAACTCTCGTACCGTATACAACTCTTATGAAATAATCACGGCAGAGTTCATCGGTTCCCATGATATGAGGGAAAACCTTTCCGCCCTCTGCGATAAATGCCTGCTCCATTTTCGAATATTCGAACGGTGCAAGATTTTTTGCAGCAGTATCACGAACGCCATTAACGGAAAGAATTTCCTCATAACTGTAAGGAACAACCATCGGGGCAAAAATGATCAGTATGAGAATCAGGGCAAGAACGATGATACTTCCAACCGCAAGAGGGTTCTTCATAAGCTTCCTCATTCCGTCACGGAAGAATGTCGTAGACTCGCTCATTACCTCCGCCTGTCGTTTTTCTTCATCCGTTGCCTTTACAAATTTACTTAAATCAAGCTGCGTACTAAGCAGATTTTTCTTAGGTGTATCCATTAAAGACTAAGCTCCTCTTATTCAAATTTAATCCTCGGGTCAACTAACTTATATACAAGATCCGAAAGCAGGTTTACAAGAACCATCAGAACCGCAAGGAAAATTGTTGTACCCATTATCATTGTGTAATCACGGTTTGTAATTGATTCAACGAATTTTGAACCAAGACCGCCGATAGTGAATATTGTCTCAACTACAAGGCTTCCCGTCATTATAGATGCAGTCATGGGTCCTACATAAGTAATAACAGGGATAAGAGCATTTCTCAATGCATGCTTGAAGATCATGCTGTACCATGAAACTCCCTTTGCCTTCGCAGTTCTTACATAATCCTGTCCAAGTACATCAAGCATACTTGTTTTCGTAAGTCGTGTAATGTAAGCCATCGGATAAAGCGAAAGCGCAATTACAGGCAGCACATAATTCTGGTTCGAAGTGCTCCATACCGGTATAAGTTTAAGCTGAATACAGAAAATAAGAAGCAGAAGCGAAGCCATTACGAAACTAGGTACCGCAGTTGCCAGTGTCGAGAAAAAGACTATCAGCCTGTCCGGAAGCTTATTTCTGAAAAGTGCCGCAAGACTTCCCATAACAATGCCTATAAGAAGCGCGATCACCATTGCAAAGAAACCGATCCTTGCAGATACCGCGAATGACTCGGAAATTGTCTGCCAGATGTCACGGCCTGTTTTCAAAGATATACCGAAATCTCCGTGAAGAAGATTGCCCATATAGATAAGGAACTGTTTACCAACAGGTTCATTCAGATGGAAACGTTCCTCAAGAACTGCCTGAACTGCCGGAGTTGCAGCCTTTTCCTTATTAAAAGGTCCGCCCGGAATCGCGTTCATAGCAAAGAAGGTGATTGCACAGATTATAAATATCGACACAACCGCCAGAATAAGACGTTTAATCGCATACTTAGCCACTTAAAATTATCCTCCATTCGTCCCGTTAACACTTTAACGCATTAAACCGTTAAAAAAAGAAGTGAACGATGATCTTTTCATCATTTCACTCCTCGCAGATCTGTCATATATGAAATTTTGTAACTCAAAACAAATTTTTCTTAAACTTTTTACCAACGTGCAGAATTACATTTTCAAATATACATGTATTCCAGAATACATGTGTACTCACTGCGAACACTTGTCAATTCTACACGTACTTTCGCATTCTGTCAAGTTAAGAAAATCTTATTATTATTCATAGTGCAAATAATCCGGTATAGCCCCGATATCTGCCGTTTTCCGTCAGATATTAGAGCTAACCGGATCATCTAAAAATTTTCCGCACGCCATCATTTTGTTTTTAAATATGCACAGTGCAGCGTGTTTCATGTATTTTTATACTTTTCGCACAATTTTCATAAATTTTGAATAATTATGACTTTCCGAATGCATTTTTATACCATTCCCTGTGCCTTCATTGCGTCTGCAACCTTAAGGAAACCTGCAATGTTTGCACCTGCAACGTAATCGCCTGCCATTCCGTACTCCTTGGCAGCATCGTCAAGGTTGTGGAAGATATTAACCATGATTGAGTGAAGCTTGCTGTCAACTTCTTCGAATGTCCATGAAAGTCTCTCTGAGTTCTGGCTCATCTCAAGAGCTGATGTAGCAACACCACCGGCATTTGCAGCCTTACCGCCTACAAAGAGAACCTTATTCTCCTGAAGATACTTTGTTGCCTCATAAGTTGTAGGCATGTTAGCACCTGCACATACAGCCTTAACACCGTTCGAAACGAGAAGCTTTGCATCCTCAAGGCCAAGCTCATTCTGAGTTGCGCAGGGAAGTGCAACATCACACTTGATAGAGAATACACCCTTACC
>CAJORC010000417.1 GCA_905236615.1 uncultured Lachnospiraceae bacterium | reverse complement strand
GGCTTTCTGCACCGGGAAAGGCACTCATATCAATAGGAAAAACCGAAAGCAGTGTAACGAAGAAATTTACAGCTGCAAAGCCTCCTATCACTGCAGTTATGATTACAATAACAGCTCTGTTCAATTTTATGGAAATAAGTGCTATAAGGATACTAACCGCAAGACACATAAGCACGGCAAAGGGCCCATCAAAAAGGCTCCTCAGATTCTCCCTTGCAAACTGATATACCAGCATTCCAACACCTGCCAGATATATCTTCCAGGCAAGAACAGCCAGAAGCAGCCCTGCTGCAACTTCTATCATCAGAAGAATCTCGTCATTAGGAATCCTGCTCCACAAATAATCATGAGCGCATCTGAACCCCAAAACAAATGCACCTCCATATAAAACCATCTTATACAATTTGATACCTTCGAGGCATACAAAAAGTGCGATTCCTGTGAAAACGCAATATGTTGGTGCTCCGGAAAAGTCCAAACCGGCAATTACAGCTATAAAACTATGGAGTACTTCCGTGATGTCTGTGGGCATATTATCTCCCCTCTGCACACATTACCATATTATAAATAATATCATACATTAAGAATTTGTGTGCACTCCTTACTACTAAATGTTGTGGTTTTTGAAAAGTTTTTCATAATGCCTGAAAATCTTTTCATAAATATATATGCAGCAGCATGGAAAATCCCACGCAAAAACATATATATTTATAGAAGGATTTGTTTTTCCTTGTTCAAGCAAAAATAATTCATCCAATAAAGAGGGCTTTTTATGGGTAAATATGAAGACGATGAAAATGTAAAAAAGAAGACAAGAACCATCAGTTTTTCGGATCTTGCAGGAGATGCCATCAGCTATAAGCCTGATTTTACAAGGCCTCATAAAGAAATCACTTATGACGATCCGTATTTCAGAGTACTTGATGCCGGTCACAATCTGCTCCTGTCAAAGAAAAAAGGGAAAGAAATTGTAGAAAAGCTCCCGAGAGATCTTAAGAATTTAATACTGGAGCTTGAGGGAATCATAAAGGAAATGACCATGAGTGCCATGGAAGATGATTTTGACTACGAGATGCAACTGAACCGTGTTTACTTTAATATGATGAGAGTTGACAGGCTTTCCTCTGTTCTTGCATATAAAATGAAGAGGTTCGCCAAAAATTCCAAAGATGTTGAAGCCTATTTTGGTGCTGACGGCAAGAAGAGCCTTAGGAGCTTTTTAGCTGAAATCACCAAACTGGTAAGTATTTCCGAGGAACTTAGCCTTTCATCAAATCTGTTCATGAATCATATTGAAGAAAATTATGACCTCGATCAGGAAGTCCTCCAAAAAAGAATTCTCGCCCACGAAAGAACTTTAGACATTACCTCTCCACAATTATAACGATTCAAAAATCCCACGGATTAATGATTTCCGTGGGATTTATATGTCTTTTGAATTAAATTCCTTCTATTATCTGTATAAGATCAGTAAGAGCAGCAGCTTTCCTGTAATACAGATCCCGCACTTCTTCCTCGTCATCATGATAGTCAGGAATGTAGATTACCCGCAGTCCTGCGTCATGAGCTGACTTTACTCCGTTTGTGGCATCCTCAACAGCGATGCATTCATCTTTTTCCATTCCCAGCTCAGATACCGCAAATTCATATAGATCAGGTGCAGGTTTTCCGCACTTTACCTGAGTAGCACAGCACAGCTTGTCAAAATACTTGTATAGTCCGACACTTTCCAGATATCTTTTTGCTCTGTCCTCATCCGTTGCGGTAGCTGTGGAACACATGATTCCGTTTTCTTTTATATACTTAAGAATTTCCTCCGCTCCGGGCTTTGTGTGGATACCCTCTTTTCTTACTATCTCTTCAAAGAGTCCCTTTCGATATTCCCTTGCGGCAGCATAGTCGAAATCCTCGCCGTACCACTCCCTGAACTGAATGGGAGCATATGGTCTTCCAAGACTTCGAAGCTTCAGTACCTGTGAAAGAGTCATCTCGTAGCCGAAGTGCCTTACCGTTTCCGGCCAGACAACCCTGTATATCTTTTCAGTATCAATAAGTGTTCCATCCAAATCAAACAAAACTGCTTTTATCTTTTTATTCATATACCCTGCTTTCATCAGAGCATCAGTTTTCCCTCAATCTGCTCATAATTTATGGTGTATGTGTTATTACCTGTCACGCCGGAATTAAATACTACATTTATATCCCCGTAGGCTCCGGTGTTATCGGCATCGGAAAACTTAATGCTCTTTACACTAAATAGTTCCTCCTTAGTGAAATCCTCGTGACTTTCTTTTGTTATTACCTGAGATGCGAGAATATAAGCTTCACTGCTATCATAGAGGTTATTCTTTTTATAGGATGCGCATATAACTATCGAATTCTCCGAGTCAGGGTTTGAGCCTCTGCTTTCAACAGTTTCAATGTCCGCAAATCCGGAAAAAATTGTCATAGCAAGCTGCTTCTCTCTTCCCTGGGAATCGTATCCTTTGAGAATAATTGCCTTAGCACCGTTTTTCTCTTTCTTTTCAACAACAGTTTTTCCATTGTCCGGAAAACCATAAGCTCCAAGCGTCACTCTCATGTCCGGTCCAAAAAGCCTTAGTCTGTCGAATCTTACTATTCCGTAGGATACAGGAATGTCCGCAAGTGTCACGGCATTCATCCAGTGAGTTTCTGTGGTTAACCTGTAATTAAAGTACTGCCTTCTGTACAGAACTCCGCCCTTCTCTCCATGCCAGAAAGTAACATTTGCCTTCTGATATTCATCTGCATTCTCATCATATAAAACATATT
>CAJORC010000416.1 GCA_905236615.1 uncultured Lachnospiraceae bacterium | reverse complement strand
ATAAATTATACCGTAGAAATTTATAAATACAATGATATATTTTCGGCGGTGTTGTATAATATCACCCCTTTTTCTTTTGCATAGTTTACCGTGTCCGCAGTCCCGCCGCTGTTTCTTGTAAGATAAGCTATGCAATATCCACTGAAATCCACCATATACCTGTTCTTTGATGCTTGACATTTAGGGCAAATATAGTATAATCTATAACAAGATTTCAGTTCTGTATATGACATCACAAGGAGGTAGATAAACATTGAATGATACAGTAAAAACCGTGCCGTCCGGTGAAGAGAGCACAATTATCAAATCTATTCTCAGAACGGCGCTGATCGCCATGATAGTGGCGGATCTGGTAGAGGTAGTTGCTTCCGTAATTGACGGTATGATAACGGGTAGATTTCTCGGCAGCAGTCAAATGGCGGCTTACGGCATTGTAAAACCTTTTTTCTCGATCACCGGTATGCTTAGTGCCGTTTTGTCCTCCGGCGCAATGACCGTAACTTCCGGATACTTAGGAAAAGGCGATATGCGAAAAACAAAGCAGATATTCTCATTGACCTGCTTTCTCGGAATAACCATGTCGGTCACTATGGCTGTTTTGGGCATATTGTTTGCACAGCCGTTTGCAATACTTCTTGGAGCGACCAAAGAACTTCTGCCCGATGTAAAGTCTTATCTGATCGGTCTGCTGACAGGTGTTCCGGCTATTGTCATGGGCAACGTGCTCACGGTCTTTTTACAACTGGAAGGGAAATACAAAAACGTTACCGGCAGCGTTATTGCGACCGTCCTTGTCGATCTGGTCGGAGATATGCTGACCGTCTTTTTCTTCAAAAACGGTATGTTGGGTATCGGTCTTGCAACATCGGCAAGTTACTATGCATCTCTCGTCATTTTGCTGATCAGTTTCAAAACAAGCGGCGTATCCCTCAAGCTGAATTTAAGGGATATTGATTGGAGTATTTCAAAAGATCTTTTTTCAAAGGGAATGCCAAAGGCAACAAGAAGGCTATGCAACGTACTCCGTCCGTGGCTTATCAACCGAATGGTTTTGATGATCGGCGGTGCAGTAGCTATGACGGCACTTTCCGTTCAAAACAGTTCAGCGGAGCTGTTTGAACTTCTCGGCACCTGCTGCGGTGATGCCGTGGTTATGATGTGCGGAATATTTTACGGCGAGGAAAACAAAGGAGACCTGCGGGAAACTATGATGATCGCATTCCGCTATGTTTTATATGGTGTGATACCCATTGCGATCCTATGTTTTATTGGCGCACGATTTGTTGTCGGCTTTTATCTCGGCGGTCAGACAGATGCTATGGATACCGCTGTAACATGTATGAGGATGTATGCGTTCAAACTGCCGATCTTGGCATTTAATGAAATATATCTTAATTATTTTCAATCTATCGGAGATGTAAAGCGCTCTCATATTCTGTCGGTCCTGCACAGACTTGTCTATATTGTCATCTCAGCATTCTTACTTGGCAATCTGTTTGGCATTACGGGTATATGGGCGGCTTTTCCGGTCAGCGAACTGCTTTTGGCCTGTACGATCGTCGGTATGGCGGCGAAGCACGAAAAAAAGGTCCCGATAGGAATATCGGATATGTTGTTTTTGCCGCCGGGTTTCGGAGGACTCAATGTATCCCGTTTCTATCGTGAGGTACATACAAAAGAAGAAGCCGTGGAAGCATCCGTTGCTGCCGAAAAATTCTGTATAGAACACGGGCTGGACTCTCGCAAGGCATATTACGCTTCTCTCTGTGTTGAAGAAATGACAGTCCACAGTTTGATCCGGCGGTTTTTAAAGATAGGACAGAGTTCGGCGGTCTATCTTTCAATCACCGATAACGGCGAACTGACCATCCGATTCCGAGATAACGGCAAGCATTTCGTTCTGACCAAGTGGTGTGATATATTGAATGAAGAAGAAAAAATCTCATACATCGGCATCAGAATGATAACTTCTATTGCAAAAGACATAACCTATACCAACTCACTCGACACAAATAATATTATGATAAAACTGTGATAAATAAGGGAGACAGATAAATGAACAAAATAAGTACCGCAGATGACCAAATCAGCGAATTGATCGGCAAACACAGAAAATTGGCTGCATTGGTGGATGAACGCATAAAAAAAGTCTTTGACAAAAAAATGTATCCTATGATACGTGTTACCCACCGTATCAAGACGCCTGAATCAGTCCGCGGAAAACTGGAACGCAAGCCTGACAAATATCCTACAGCTTCCCAACTGCGCGACATACTCGGCTTTCGGGTAATCTGCTTTTTTCAGGAAGATATTGATAATATTGCAAAGAAGATCGAGGAAGTTTTTCGCGTTGACCACAAACTTTCTACAGACAAAAGGGAGCTGATTGCGCCAACTTCTTTCGGGTATGTTTCACTGCACTGCATCTGCGCACTTCCCGAGGATGAGGGTTATCCCGATGATATGTGCCAACTATGGTTTGAAATACAGATAAGGACCATGCTTCAGCATGTATGGGCTGAAATCGAACACGATCTTGGCTATAAGTCGGAATTTGGTGTACCACGGGCAGTACGCAGAAATTTTTCAAGAGCAGCCGGTCTGTTGGAAACAGCAGATGAAATTTTTACCGACATCAAGCATAGGCTGACTGAATATAAGCAGGAGGTCATCAGAAGTATAGAAAATGACAATGCAGCAGGTCTGTATTTGGATGCCGTCACCATAACGGAGTTTACTGCCAGAAGCAAGAAATATCAAAGCCTGCTTGAAGAAATCGCCGCTATCACAGGTGCACGGATAAGTGAGGCAAACCCCGAGACACAACTGCCCCAGCTTGCTTTTTTGGAAATACACACTCTGGATGATTTGGTTGCAATGCTCGACAGAGAACACGACATGGCACTCGGCTTGGCACAAAAAAGGTTAAAAGATTCGGGACTCGAGGAACTGACCTCTACCGTTGCCTATTATTATCTCTATAGGGCAGTACTTATAAACAACAATTTCAGTCCCGAAAGACTTAAAGAATTTTTCGCATTAACATCAAACAATAGCAAACTTATTGAAAGAAATACCGAGAGGATATTGAAAGAACGTTTGTCGCAAAATAAATAGATTATGGCAAACTTCTGAACATAGTTTGTTAATGCTTTTTTCTTTACAAAAGTATTTTTTTGTGATAACATTATTAAAATAGAAGCAAGACGATAAACTATCAAAGCAGATTTGGTATTGCAAACGGAGTCGTGGACACATACGGTTCGAAAATCAATAAAAACTATTTCGTAAGCAAACACATAAGGAGGCGACAAATATGAAAACGAAAAAAAGGACTATTTCATTTTTGCTTACAATTATAATGGTGATAAGCTTTTTTACACCAATTAATGTCAGGGCAGCAAGTGAACTGTCAACTACCGTTAATATTGCGGAAATAATGAAATACGGCAATACTCCACTAACACTCAAAAGCGAAGAACTGTTTGCCGCAGGGTATAACTACGGCGATATTCTCAATGTTTCTTTTTTAAATAATGCTCTGAAACTTCCATTGTGCAACAATTACTCCGATGTTGATTCCGGCTGTCCCGGTGTTTTTGTAAAAGGGGAGAATATTTTGCTT
>CAJORC010000415.1 GCA_905236615.1 uncultured Lachnospiraceae bacterium | reverse complement strand
AAGCTGCACCCGCAAGAAGTCTTTTTAATGCACTTGGATTTACAAGAGAAGAAATGGCTAAGCCCATGATCGGTATTGTAAGCTCATACAATGAGATAGTACCCGGTCACATGAATATAGATAAGATAGTAGAGGCAGTTAAACTCGGTGTTGCGGAAGCAGGCGGAACTCCTGTGGTATTCCCGGCAATAGCTGTATGTGACGGAATCGCAATGGGTCATATCGGAATGAAATATTCACTCGTAACCCGTGATCTGATCGCGGATTCCACAGAGTGTATGGCACTTGCACACCAGTTTGACGCACTCGTAATGATACCTAACTGTGATAAAAACGTACCCGGACTGCTTATGGCAGCTGCAAGGGTAAACGTACCCACCGTGTTTGTATCAGGCGGTCCCATGCTTGCAGGCCGTGTGCACGGAAAGAAGACATCACTTTCATCAATGTTCGAGGCAGTCGGTTCTAAGGCAGCCGGAAAGATCGATGATGAAGAACTTGAATATTTTGTTGAGCATACCTGTCCCAGCTGTGGTTCATGTTCGGGAATGTATACCGCAAATTCAATGAACTGTCTTACAGAAGCAATAGGAATGGGACTTCGCGGAAATGGAACGATTCCTGCGGTTTATTCAGAGCGTATCAGACTTGCAAAGAAAGCCGGATATGCTGTAATGGAGATGCTCAAGAGAGATATCCGTCCCCGCGACATCATGACAAAAGATGCGTTTATGAATGCTCTTACTGTTGATATGGCTCTCGGATGTTCTACGAACACAATGCTTCATCTGCCTGCGATTGCACATGAGGCAGGTGTTGACCTTAACATGGAAGTTGCAAACGAAGTCAGCAGCAGAACTCCCAACCTCTGCCATTTAGCTCCTGCAGGCCGCACCTACATGGAAGATCTGAATGAGGCAGGCGGTGTTTATGCTGTTATGAATGAGCTTTCGAAGAAGAATCTCTTAAATCTTGACTGCATAACCGTAACCGGAAAAACTGTCGGTGAAAATATCAAAAATGCCGTAAATATGGATCCTGAGACGATAAGACCTATCGACAATCCGTATATGGCAGAAGGCGGAATCGCAGTACTTAAAGGAAATATTGCGCCCGATACCGGAATCGTAAAGCGTTCGGCAGTTGCTCCCGAAATGATGACACATGAAGGACCTGCAAGAGTATTTGATTCTGAAGAAGATGCGATCGCTGCAATTCTCGGAGGAAAGATCAACCCCGGTGATGTTGTAGTTATCAGATATGAAGGACCTAAGGGAGGCCCCGGAATGAGAGAGATGCTCAATCCTACATCTGCTATTGCAGGTATGGGACTTGGCGAGTCTGTTGCTCTTATCACTGACGGAAGATTCTCCGGAGCATCAAGAGGCGCTTCTATCGGACATGTTTCACCTGAAGCTGCCGTAGGCGGCCCGATAGCACTTATCGAGGAAGGTGATATCATCAAAGTTGATATACCTAACAATGCTTTGAATGTCCTCGTTTCGGATGAGGTTCTGGCAGAGAGACGTAAGAACTGGAAGCCCAGAGAGCCTAAGGTAACAACAGGTTATCTTGCACGTTATGAAAAGCTCGTAACCAGCGGAAACCGCGGAGCTATACTTGAATTAAAATAATTACATGATGAATATTTGCTTGTAGGAGGTTCTGACAGCATGTTATTAACTGGTGCTGAAATCGTTATAGAAGTATTGAAAGAGCAGGGAGTAGACACCGTCTTCGGTTATCCGGGAGGTTCTATCCTGAATATATACGACGCTCTTTATAAAAGTTCGGATTCGATAAGACATATCCTGACTTCGCATGAGCAGGGAGCTGCACATGCGGCAGACGGATATGCAAGAGCAACGGGAAAAGTTGGCGTATGTATGGCTACATCAGGTCCCGGAGCCACAAACCTTGTGACGGGAATTGCGACAGCGATGATGGATTCCGTTCCCATGGTAGCGATCACGGCAAACGTGGGACTGCCGCTTTTGGGAAAGGATACTTTCCAGGAAGTTGATATCGCAGGAATCACAATGCCCATCACCAAGCACGGATATATCGTAAAAGATATAAAGCAGCTTGCAGACAAGCTCAGAAGGGCGTTCAAAATCGCGAAATCCGGACGTCCGGGCCCCGTACTTGTAGATATAACAAAAGACGTGACCGCAAATAAATGTGATTTCAAACCGCTGAAACCGGTCGAGGAGAAGAGAAAAGAGACCTTTACCAAGGCTGAGCTTGACCGTGCGGCAGAGCTTATAAATAAGTCAAAGAAGCCCTTTATATATCTGGGAGGCGGTGCAGGTATCTCAGGCGCGGGAGCAGAGGTTAAAGAGTTTGCGGAGAAGATCGATGCACCTCTTTGTGATACGCTTATGGGAAAAGGTGTTTT
>CAJORC010000414.1 GCA_905236615.1 uncultured Lachnospiraceae bacterium | reverse complement strand
CCTTGCTGTTCGAAGATTTGTAGCTGCTCGGAACAGAATAGGTCACACCCGTGAGCATTGATGATACATTAAAGCTCTCTTTGCTGTTCACTGTCATTGCCGAAAGACGCGGAGACTCAACATATATGTCTTTAAATACTCTGATTTCCCCGTTTTTACCCCTTGCAGTAACAGTTACGGTTCCCGCACGCTTTACGGTCACTTTTCCTTTTTTGGAAACCTTCATCACCTTTCTGTCGCTGACTTCAAATTTCTTAACCTTAAAGTCAACCTTGAACTTATACTTGTTGCCTGCTGTCAGAACGCAGCTGCCATCCGTTATGACGTTTCCTTCAGGTGCCTTTGGTACGGCATCCTCTGAAATTGCCTTGTTATCAGAAGGTGCTGATGGTTCTTCCGGCTCATCCGGTGTAACAGGATCTTCAGGTACGTCGGGCTGGCTCGGTGTGCCGGGTTTCTCAGGTACGTCAGGCTGGCTCGGTGTGCCGGGTTTCTCAGGTACGTCGGGCTGGCTTGGTGTTCCGGGCTCATCGGGTTCTGCCGGATTTTCTTTGTATTCAGCAGTATTTCCGATGATTTCCCATTCATGTACACCTACTCCGTTACCATCATTTTCAATCTTTTCAAGTCTTACCCTTATCGCTCTTGTCGTCACACCTCCTATTTCCACTGCAGAGAAATCATCCGTATTCATAGGCATCTCTGTATCGATTTCCTTCCAGTTTCCTTCTTCATCCAGATACTCGTATCTGTAGCTCTTCGGGAATTTGATTCCTCCGCTCATTATCTCATCCCCGTCATACCAGAGATAGAGTTTTGAACTGTCGATCTTCACCTCTGAAGGCCATGTATAGGTAATAGTCTCCTCGGCGGATGTATTTCCCCATGTTCCCCAATGTGTGTATGCCGACGAATTTGCCTTCTCAGGCAGATTACCGTCATTAACAGCGGATAATCTTTCCCAGCTTGAAGTATAGCTTGCCGAAGCCTCAGCAATAAATGCAAGATTATCTTCCTTTACTTTAATTTCCGAGAATGCTTTCTTAAGCGAATCTGATGCTTTTGTAACCTCTTTCAGACTGCTGCTTTCGTCCTTAAGAATCTCATTAGCCGATACTATTGCCTCATTTAATGCCTCATAACCGCTCTCAACTCTCAGGGATGAGATCTTCTTCATTGCTGTCAGAAGTGTATTAAGGTCACCCTTCGCTGTCGTAAGCTCATCACCGTATCCGTAAACCTTCCACTCGATTATGCCTACGGCAAGTTTTCCCGGAGTAACTACCATTCTGAGTGCCTTTGTTTCCACAGGATCAAAGGTTGTTTTATTATACTTATCAAGTTCTACTCCAAGTCCTTTAACATTCTTTACCTGTTTCCAGCTATTATCATCCTCATCAAGATAATAAATCTCCGCTGCCGAAGGATAGAAGTTTCCGTTTCCGTCCTTAAAGTAATATGCATCGCAGGCTGTGATTATTTCCTTTTTATCCCAGTTAAGCTGAACCCATGATTTTGAACTCTGTGCTCCGCCATTCCAGTTATGCCATACTCCATGACTTGTGTCTGATGATGAAGCGGGATCAAATCCGTCGTTGATCGTAACGGCTCCGCCTAGATCATTTCTGTCCTCAAAGAGTGCTGTTGCAGAAGCATTAGGTGCGATGTTCATAAGCTTTCCTTCAACAACGATCACGGTGATCTCCGCCTCATTGCCGTCAGCTTTTCCTTTAAGCTTAAAGATTCCGGCTGCACTATAATTCTTCTCATCAGGCTTTTCCCAGTCAACCGGTCTGTTTTCGTAAACACCGTTTGAATAAAGAACCTTTACGGTATCAGGAAGTTTGGGCGCATTTCCCTTAGTTGTAACAACCGCTCCGCCATCTGCCGAAACAAATTTTACTTCTTCACCGTTGTCATAGTTCTTACTGATCTCATCAGCTCCCAGTGCCATCGAGTAAAGATCAAAATTGTCAATCGCACCATCGAAATATGCATCGGTTATCTCTGTATTTCTTCCAAGATAATATGAACCATTTGCCCCGAAATCAGAAAATCTGAAGCTGCTCTCCGTATCATAGACCTTTCTTCCGTCAAGATATAACGAAAGAACTTTTCCGTCCGCCGTGATGGCTATATTCTTCCAGTATCCTTCGGAAATGGCAATACCTGTATTATTTACCTTGCCGTTGATCTTAAGCGCAAGCTCATTTCCGTTTACAAACTGGATCGCCAGATTTCTGCCTGCATTATCATCAAAGCTTACAACAGCTGCTCCGTTTACCTGTGCTCCCGAAAGTTTTGCATCTACTGCAACAGTTGATCCCGAAAGTCTCTTTGTAAGACCGCTTTCAAGCCTCAGATATCCGTCCTTGTTGCTGCCCTTCATAATAAGTGCACTGCCTTCATCCTTGCCCTCTGCAATAACAGCCTTTCCTACAAGCTTTGCATTCATCTCAGCTGAAGCTTCATTCTGAACTACGCTTCCGCTTATCTTTTCAAAACTGTAATGTGCCAGATGCTCTGCCTGTTTTTTATCTTTTTCAACTTTGACCGTAACGGTATCAGACTTTCCGCTTTCAACCGCCGTCAGCTTAAATTTATAAACACCCTCTTCCTTAAAAATGACACGGGTTCTTAAATTATCAGCAGTCCTGATCTCTGCCTTATCGGAAAGTTCCTCATTTTCAAGAGTCCATCTTACCTCAGGAGTTTTTGAGATTTCCGCAAAGTCATATACTTCACCCTTAAGATAGATCTCATCTGAAAGTGCAGCTTTCAGATCTTTTCCTGCACTTACTTTCACATCTGACTCTTTCTTTTCTGCTGCCCTGATCTCAATAACTGCCGATTCCGATGCCGGGAGCTCAAGCGGAACAGTAACCATATCGTCAGTAACCGTGAATCCGCCCTTAACCTTTCCATCAACGCTAAGTTCATAGCTGCCCTTCTTCAGATTCGATATTTCAAGATCCGAACTATGCGCAGTCTTCTCAAGATTCTTAACTTTGATCCTGACAGAAGAGCAATCCTCAGCAATTACCGCATTCGTATACTGGTCTCTCTTAAGCTCCATCGTGAAGCCCTTATTTACGAGATTTAATTTTGTATAAAGACCATCGCAGGGAGTTATATCATAAGCGTTATCCTTTTCTTCAACCTGACATCCATATCCGAAAAGCCCAAATACCGGATCTTCAGAAACATCTGCCGAAAGGATCTGCAGTGCTCCGAAAAGTCCAAGATCCGCTTCACCAGCCATCTGTCTCCATCCGTTATGAAGCTTTCCGCCGCCGGTTCCCTGTCCGCCTAAGTTACCCATTTCTGCCTGATAAGTCCATGCAACAGTACCTATATTTTCACTGTCTGAATCTATCTGACCTGAATTGATACATGTAAGGTTTGCCAGCTTTGCAGCATAGTTCATCCGCTCTGCTATTGCTTTTTCATCTTCATCTGCGTATTCGTTATCCTGATGAAGCAGATAATCGTTCATGCAGTATCCGATAAGCGATGCAGAATACTGGAACTGCCACCAGTTTTCTCCGCAGTTTGTCACAGGATCGGCATAATGATACCAGACAGGCTGGCTTCCTCTGCAGGCACGGGTTTTGGTGTTGATAGCCCTCATCATCCTTTCTGCATTTTTAACATCATTTCCCGCTTCTTTCTGCAGTTTGGCAAGAACATAAACCGCTTCCTCACCCGTATTGTCATAAGAGTACTCTGAACCGTAAGGATACTTCTGCTCCTTAAAGCTCTCATACTTTTTATCCATTATCTTAACGATATTTGCTGCTTCTTCCGTATGTCCTTCTTTCTTAAGTGCGGCTATGATG
>CAJORC010000413.1 GCA_905236615.1 uncultured Lachnospiraceae bacterium | reverse complement strand
CTTGTAATAAAGCTTGCAGCCTACAGCTCCGACATCATCGCGGTCAGCAAACATAAGCAGATTTTCCATCCAGTCCCTGCTGATGACTGCCGTATCATTATTAAGGAGAACGATATATTCTCCCGAAGCCTGACTTACACCGAAATTAACAAGCTTTGAGAAATTGAATTCTATATCACAGTCGACTATCTTTATCTTTGGACACTCTTCAAGAGACTTGTAGTAATTCTTCAACGACTCATCGCTGCTTCTGTTTTCAACGATGATTATCTCATAATTTTCATAAGAGCTCTTGTCCAGTATGGAGTCAATACATCTTCTCAGATCATCTTCATGGTCATGACTCGGAATAACGATAGATATCTTAGGCTCACCTTTTATCGCATACCTTATTCTGAAAATCGTCGGGAAAGCCCTTGTACTCTCAATCTCAAAGCCTTCATAACCCTTGCTCTTCAGATGAGCCGCAACAGCTCCCTTTGCGGCTTCTATTGCATAGGTCTTCGAATTGATATCAGCCGCAGTAGAAGCAGCATGGCTTCTCCAGTAGTAAAGGATATGCGGAACATGTCTGATACATTTTGCCTCATCTGTAAGACGGAGTATCATATCATGATCCTGACTTCCGTCAAATTCGGAACGGAAATGTCCGACCTTATCAGACAATTCTTTCTTAAATACCGAGAAATGGCAGATATAATTATTCGCCCTTAAATTATCGATAGAATAGTCCGGCTTGAAATGAAGAGTGACCATATTGTTGATACTTTCACCCTCAAATGTAGCTTCATCGCAGTAAAGGAAATCTGCTCCTGTTTTCTCTATCTCACACATGTACTCATAAAGTACGCTGGGATGAAGGAGATCGTCGTGATCAAAAAGTCCGATATAATCACCCGTTGCAAGAGTGAAGCACTCATTTGTATTTCCTGAGATTCCGAGATTCTTCTCTATCTTTTTATATTTGATCCTGCCTGATGCATCAGCCTTTACATACTCGTCAACAATTCTTCCCACTTCAGGATGGCTGCTGTCAGAACCGTCTGCCAGACAAAGCTCCCAATTTGTGTATGTCTGGGCAGTAACGCTCTCTATCATTTCCCTTAAGAATTTTTCCGGAGTGTTATAAAGCGGAACAAGTATGCTGAATTTATGCCTTTCGCTGAATTTTTGAGCTCTCTGCCTTGCTATTTCGACTTCCGACGGAAAGCTCTCTGTTCCGTGGTGCTTATAAGCCATCATCTCAATACGCTTTGACTTAAGCTTATCTACCACGCCTTTGACATTGCCGTAGCGCTTAACCCTGATAACGGCATTCTTTGTATGGGACCATGCAAGTCTGAATGGCATGATGGACTTGTAAATGAGTGAACCCTTAAGCAGGTCGATCTTCCGCTTCATTTCAGCATTTTCAGTCTCTGCTGTAACAAGTTCCCTCGTCAGCTTTTCGTTTTTCTTCTTTTCCTCTTCGTATAAACTCTTGTAATAATTATCCATGTCTGACATTTTTTATAATACTCCTCCACTGTCAACCATTTCACCTTTGAATCTGTTTTTACCGAAAAGTTTCGGCTTTACAAGTGCAATATAAATCTTTGCACCGTTCCCGGTCAAAGCGCCGGCATCTATTCTTGCAGTAAAACCCGAAAGACGGCAGCCCTTTTCCTCAGAAAATACCATCTCTATATCCTGCCGGTAACTTCTCGCCGTATCGACGATATAACGCTTCCCATCAGCTTCAATGACCAGCCTGACATCATATTCATAGCCCGGACTTCCGCCCATAAATGCCCAGCCTTTTATCTCATAGAAATTCTCATTCCCAAAAGCATCATTCAGCTTAAACTCAACGCTGTCCAGCGAATAGTGAAACCTCTTTCCTGCTCTTCCCAATGAAAAACGGTTTTTATCAAAGATCTCCAGCTTTGACGTAACGCCAAGTCTTTCCTCTTCCGTCTTAACTGCAGGTCTGTATTCAAGTGAACTGTCTGACCAGTTATCACTTTCGTAAATATCACCTTTATCTATAATATCTGAATACTTCTTCTCAAATATCTCTCTTTCGTTCTTAAGCCTCTGATACGCTGACCTGTCAGCAGTATCATCGTCCCTTGAAAGACTTTCATGATGGATCAGATGAAAATCACTCAGACAGACGTTTCTGTATCCCGCCCTGATAAATGCAAAGCACAAGTCCACATCAGTGTATGCAATTTTCAGCCTTTCGTCAAATCCTTTTACCTCGCGGAATTTTTTAGCCTCACACATCAGTGCTGCTCCGGTCACGGCAATAACATTTCTCCTGTGCCTGTTTACACCTCTTAAATATTCTTTACTGTCCGGATAGGTACAGAGTCTGTGTGACGGTCCGCTTTTAAGGAATGTGATCCCATTATGCTGTATCTTGTCCCCTTCAGGATAAAGAAGTTTGCAGCCGACGGCGCCTGTTTTCTCCCTGACCGCCATCTCTGCCATCTCT
>CAJORC010000412.1 GCA_905236615.1 uncultured Lachnospiraceae bacterium | reverse complement strand
GTTCATGGATGCCGTGATGGTCTCCATATTTCGCTCAACTGTATTCATATCATGGTGACCGACATCTGCCTGCTCAACGAGTTCGAGCATTGTATCGTTGGTTCTGTTTCCGCTGTCAGTAAGATCTGCAACCGCACCGGCAAGCTGGGTTGCGTTGTTGGCCAGTTCATTAACCGCATTTGAAATATCATCCATGGTGGTCTGGATCTGACCCATGGAGATTGACTGCTCATTTGCTCCTTCAGTCATCTTTTGAGCTGCTTCTTTTGACGTTGCTGAATCCTGTTTCAGCTGTTCGGCTTTAGCCTGAATGGAATGGATGGTCCTGTTCATTGTCTGAACGTAGTTATCCATTTCCTTAGAAATCATACCTATCTCATCACCTTTATCTTTCGGCATTACAGTTGTAAAATCACCTGAGGAGATTCTGAGGATGCTGTCCGAAAGGCTGTTAACAGGCTTTGTGATGACCTGATTGATCGTTACTGCTATAACAACCGCAATGATGACTATTAAGACGATCAAAGCGATAATAGCCAGGAACATAAATTTATTTGCGGATGCCTCAACATCTTTTATCGGAACCGCTGATACTATTGTCCATGTAGTACCCTGTATCGGGGCTGTTGCAACATAAACCTGACCATAAGAACCGCCTTTGGAAAGTGTGATAACGTCGGTTGATCCGCTGTCAATATGAGCCTTTATAGCTTTCAGATAATCAGTGCCGACTTCTGAAACACGCTGTCCGTTAAGAGAGGTATCTGAGTAAGAGATGATGTAATCTCCGGCAAGGATCATGGAAGCGCCGGTCTTCATTGGCGTAAGCTGGTTGGTTCTTTCCTGCAGATCCGGAAGGAATACGTCTGTTGCGCAGACGCCTATTTCTCCGGTGGAGAAATCATTCTGTCTTACGAAAGTTACGCAGAGTTCGCCTGTAACAGAGTCTACATAAGGTTCTGTCTCAACGAAGGTTTCATGGCCTAAGCCGGCTTTATACCAGCCTCTTTCGGTAGGCTTCCATGACGGATCAACTTCGCTGTGATTGGCGAATATATAAGAATCATCTGAAAAGCCGATATATAATCCGGTATTTTTAATTACATCATAGCTTGTGGAATGCTCAATAAATTTAAGCATGGCATCATGATCTTCGAAAGGCACCTGCTCCAAAGTGTCGCAGTATTCACCGAATTTAGCGGTGAGCATTCTGAATGACGTACCGATGTCAAGCGCATTTGCATTGGTCTCTGCCTGAAGATCCATCTTTGCAATTTCTGTAATCGTGGATTTGGCATTGATTGTAAGCAAGGCGATAATTCCCACAACTCCGGCCATAATAATTGGCATAAGGCAAAGCAGAAGCGTTTTTCTGATACTCTTCCTTACCTTCTTCCTCTGACCTTTTTTGATAGTTACGTTACCAGCGTTTGCTTCACCCGACATTTTAACACCCCCATAAGAATTGATCTTAGAACTGAAAATTATAGTGACAGTTTTATACTTCTTAATTATCGGCATAATGGAAATTATTGATAACAGTATTTTTGTTTTCTTTATGTACTTTTTACGATTCACTAAAAATAAGAATGTGTTACAATGAGTAGTACCTTTTTGGTCAAAATGAATTTTTTATGCAGGAGTTTTGTATGTTCAGTAATGAAGAGATAACTATAGAAGAGCTGGCGGATATCCATCCGTCTGAGTATGCTCTTGTTGATATAAGGGATGATATTTCATTTCAGTATGGCACTATTCCGGGAGCCCGTCAGATTCCCGGACTGGAAGAAATGGTAATCAATGGAAGTCTGGATAAAAGCATTTCGTACGTGTTTTTCTGCATGCACGGAGTACAGAGCCGGGATATGGCGGAGAGACTCAGGGAGGAAGGATATGACTGTGCAAGCCTTAAGGGAGGCTATGGTCAATGGGTCCTTACGTCATTTAAGGAAGATTACGCTGACAGACAAAAAGAAGTGGAGATAAGTATCAGAAAAAAGTTCCACAGACAGATATTCACTCCCTTTGCAAAGGCGATAAATACCTATGAACTTTTGAGCCCCGGAGACCGTGTTGCGGTCTGCATTTCCGGAGGAAAAGATTCGATGCTGATGGCTAAGCTCTTTCAGGAGCTGGCACGTCACAGGAAGTTTGAATTTGAAACTGTATTTCTGGTGATGGATCCCGGTTACAGTGAACTTAACAGGAGAGTTATCGAGACCAATGCAAAAATGCTTGGAATTCCCGTGACAATTTTTGAGTCCGATATTTTTGATGTGGTTGACAATATAGATAAATCACCCTGTTATCTTTGCGCAAGGATGCGAAGGGGATACCTTTACAGTAAGGCGAAGGAACTGGGCTGCAACAAGATAGCGCTCGGACATCATTATGATGATGTTATTGAAACTATTTTAATGGGAATGCTCTATGGAGGACAGATGCAGACCATGATGCCGAAACTCCACAGCACTAATTTCGAAGG
>CAJORC010000411.1 GCA_905236615.1 uncultured Lachnospiraceae bacterium | reverse complement strand
TTATGATGCAGGTTGCACAGTACTTCGCTCCTTATCGTGAAGAGTGTATCAAGTCCGGCCTTCTCAGCACAAAGGTACTTGGTGTTAACATCAATACACTTAAATATCAGGTTCCCGGCGGAATGCTTTCAAACATGATCAAGCAGCTTGACGAGCAGGGCAAGTCCGATAAGCTTCAGGAGGTTCTTGAGGAAGTTCCGAGAGTTCGTAAGGACTTCGGTGAGCCGCCGCTTGTTACTCCTTCATCACAGATCGTAGGTACACAGGCAGTTATGAATGTACTTATGGGTGAGAGATACAAGGTTGCTACAGGTCAGACAAAAGACCTTCTCAGAGGTAAGTATGGCCAGACTGAAAAGCCTATGAACCCTGAAGTTGTTGCAAAGATCATTCCCGGTGAGAAGCCGATCACATGCCGTCCGGCAGATCTCTTAGAGCCCGAACTTCCTAAGTTCGAGAAGGAATGTGCTCAGTGGAAACAGCAGCCGGAAGATGTTCTTTCGTATGCACTCTTCCCTCAGGTTGCAGTTGAATTCTTCAAATACCGCAAGGCACAGCAGGAAGGCGTTGACGTAACCAAGGCTGACAAGGAAAACGGAGCTTATCCTGTTTGATCTTTGAATTGAATATTTAAAACTGATGATACCCCATCCGGATTGCTCACTAATGAACATGAAGGGTGGGGTATTTTAATACTTGACACAAACCTCGATAACACGTTAAAATTTTGTCTCGTAAGAAATGGAGGTTTGTATGTTCGAAGTTAAACCCTATAAGAGGGTAGTTTATTATTACGAAACAGACAGGATGGGAATCGTTCACCATTCAAATTATATAAGATGGTTTGAGGAAGCACGCGATGACTTTATGAGACAGCTTGGAGTTCCTTACAGCAAACTGGAGGAAAAAGGCATTATAATACCGGTGCTTTCGGTTTCGGCAACATACCGTAAACATCTCACTTATGAAGATAAATTTTCGGTACAGCTTCATTATAAAAAGTTTACGGGCATAAAATTTTACTTTGAATATGAAGTATTTGACGAAGAAGGAAATCTATGTGTAACGGGTGAAAGTTCACATTGCATGTTAAATAAAGAATTAAAGCCTTTCAGATTTAAGAAAGAGCATCCGGATGTATATAAGATTT
Organism: uncultured Lachnospiraceae bacterium; assembly: GCA_905236615.1. GTDB lineage: Bacteria > Bacillota > Clostridia > Lachnospirales > Lachnospiraceae > NK4A144. The sequence goes on along the minus strand of CAJORC010000411.1, from coordinate 2,559 downwards.
TTGCCGATGCGGCAGAGGAAGGACCCAGAGCTTGAGGAAAGTTATAGTTATCGGTGGTGGTGCTGCAGGGATGATGGCTGCAGTGATGGCTGCAAGAGAAGGTGCATCTGTTGAAATATTTGAGAAAAATGAGAAATTAGGCAAAAAAATATTTATAACAGGCAAAGGCAGAGGAAACCTTACAAATGCCGGAGATATGGAGACCATAAGGGATAGCATCTGTTCAAATCCTAAATTCATGTATTCCGCATTAAAAAACTTCTCTAATGAAGATACACTTGAATTCTTTAACGGACTTGGTCTTAAGACAAAAACAGAACGTGGTGAAAGAGTTTTTCCTGTGAGTGATCATGCTTATGAGATCACGGATGTTTTAAGCCGCGAGCTTAGGAAATTGAAGGTTAAAATACGGCTTTTCAGTGCTGTTGACGATATTATCGTGAGAAACGGAGATTGTCAGGGAATTGTGGATGCCAACGGTGAAAGGCATATGGCAGATGCTGTTATAATAGCGACCGGAGGACGTTCTTACAAATCTACAGGATCGACAGGCGATGGAATGAAATTTGCGTCAAGACTTGGAATTGACGTTACGGAAACCTCCCCGTCACTTGTTCCGTTTAACTGCAAAGAGAGCTTTGCAGGCGAGATGCAGGGATTATCACTGAAAAATACCGGCCTGAGGATGACTGCGGGCAAAAAGGAAGTCTACAGTGACTTCGGTGAAATGCTTTTTACGCATTTTGGTGTCAGTGGTCCGATGATACTGTCGGCTTCGGCAAGAGTAGCCAGAAAATATTTTAATAATGAACTCATAATACATCTTGACCTGAAACCTGCATTGAATGACGAGCAGCTTGATGCAAGACTCGTGAAGGAATTTGACGAAAACAGAAAGAAGGAATTTAAGAATTCTCTCGGAAAGCTCTTTCCTTCAAAGATGATACCGGTAATGGTAAGACGAAGCGGGATAAATGCAAATAAGAAATGTGCTGAGATTTCGCGTGAAGAAAGGATGAAGCTTAAAGAGCTGATCAAGGATTTCACCCTGACTGTGACTTCGCTTCGCGGATATGAGGAGGCGATCATAACCAAGGGCGGAGTAAGTGTGAAAGAGATAAATCCTTCAACTATGGAGTCGAAGAAGGTAAGAGGTCTTTACTTTGCAGGTGAGACAATTGATGTAGACTGTGTTACAGGCGGTTTTAATCTGCAGGTCGCATGGAGCACGGGTGCAGCTGCGGGAAAAAGCGCAGCAGGCGCTTTATAAAAGCAGAAAGGAATATAAAATGTCATATAATATAGGAATTGACGGACCGGCAGGAGCCGGAAAAAGTACGATAGCAAAGAAAGTTGCTGCGAAGAAGGGGTATATCTATGTTGACACCGGTGCAATGTACCGTGCCATGGCATTATTTATGCTTGAAAAAAAGGTCAATTTATCTGATACCGAAGCTATTGAGAAAACCTGTGAAGATGCCGATATATCAATAAAGTATGAAAACGGCGTTCAGTGTGTATACTTAAACGGTGAAAACGTAAATGACAAGATCCGTACACCTGAAGTTTCGGCAGCTGCTTCAAAAACTTCGGTAGTCAAGAAAGTCAGGGAAAAACTCGTATCTCTGCAGCAGGCTCTGGCGGCAGAGACAAGCGTTGTAATGGACGGAAGGGATATCTGTACAAAGGTTCTTCCCAATGCGGATGTAAAAGTTTATCTTACGGCTTCCGTAGAGGTAAGGGCAAAAAGACGTTACGATGAACTCGTTGCAAAGGGTGAAAGCTGTGACCTCGCTGCGATAGAAAAAGACATTGCCGAGAGAGACCACCGCGACATGACAAGAGAAGAGTCTCCGCTTGTAAAAGCAGAAGGAGCGGTTGAGATAGACTCATCATATATGACCATTGATGAAGTTGCGGATAAGATACTTTCACTTTGCAAAGACTGAATGAGGTAGAAGAGTGGAACTGATTGTAGCGAAGAGTGCCGGTTTCTGCTTTGGTGTAAAAAGAGCAGTGGAAACAGTTTATACGGAAATAGAAAACGGCGGAAAAATATATACTTATGGCGAGATAATCCATAACGAGGAAGTAGTCAGGGATTTTGAAAGCAAGGGTGTTACTGTTCTGCACGATAAGGAAGAGCTTAAAGCTGTGGAAGAGGGCACGGTTATTATCCGTTCACACGGTGTCTCAAAAGAAATATATGATCTGATAGAAACAAAAGAAAAGGTCAAACTCGTCGATGCCACATGTCCTTTCGTTCTGAAAATTCATAAAATCGTCGAGGAAGAGAGCCGTAAGGGTAAGAATATCGTTGTTATCGGAGACAGGAATCATCCGGAAGTTCAGGGGATAATGGGATTTTCGGAAACACCCGCATCCGTTGTCCAGACAAAAGAGGAAGCAGAAAGTCTGCAACTCCCCGAAAACAGGGAGACTTGTATAGTTTCTCAAACAACATTTAATTTTAAGAAATTTGAGGAATTAGTTGAAATCCTGACAAAAAAAGGTTATACTGTAAATACTGTGAACACAATTTGCAGCGCAACTGAGGAG
>CAJORC010000410.1 GCA_905236615.1 uncultured Lachnospiraceae bacterium | reverse complement strand
AATGATGATGATGAAAAAGAAACAGAAGAAACAAAGGTAACATGGGCAGCAACAGAGGAGGCATCAACAGAAACAGATAAAGCGATAGGATCAGACAGTACTTCGACGGACAACGGATGGGCTGATGCATATCTTTCGTATTTAAGAAATCTGAATGATGAGTCTCTTGATGAGTACAACAGCATGGAAAACAGAACCTTTGACTATATCTATGTGGATAATGATGATATTCCAGAGCTTCTTATTCAGGGTTCGGATGAAGCGACCGGCAACCTGATACTTACTTATCATAACGGAGTTGTGGATGCACTTCAGACGAGCAGACTTTACTTTGATTATATCAAGAAGGGAAACCAGCTTCTTAATTCCGACGGAAATATGGGATACTATTATGATATGGTCTACACTATAGAAGACGGTAAATGGGTTCTGCAGTTTGACGGCCAGTATAATGTTGATAACAATGCAGGCGAGTGGGATGAGGATGATCTGAAATATTATGTGAATGACAATGAGATCAGTAAGGAAGAATATTATTCAAAACTTGCTGCTGTTTATGATGACGGAAATGCACATCCTGGTGCAGGAGTCCTGACTTTTGATCAGATCAAGGAGAAGCTCATCAATGATTCCATAAATTATGAAAATCCTTATCTGGAAGATGATACCGGCATTCATAAATATGAGGTGATCGTTGCAGATGCTACATGGGATGAGGCAATGGAAGACTGTAAAAAGCGCGGCGGATATCTTGTAAGGATCAATACTTATGAAGAAAAAAGCTATATAGAAGATATGCTTAAGAAGAATGGACAGGAGAAGCTTATAATCTGGCTGGGAGGATGCTATAACCCGAAAGACGCGCATTATCACTGGTATGATGGTGAAAAGTATACCATGGCGGCACTGGATGTAAGCAGCTATTACAATTATTTCTGGCTTAGCGGCGAACCGAGCTTTACCGGTCAGGATGCAAAAGGAAATACCATTGATGAAAGATATATGTGTATGTTCTATTCAGCTAAAAATTACGAAAGATGGTTCTGGAATGACACGACCTATGATCTGAGCACGTATTATCCGGGAAGGATCGCTTATATCTGTGAAACGGAATAGATATGAGAGTTTAACAGGAAGATTTAGATAGTAGTGGTAAGCAAGAGTTGTAGATAATTAACAAATCCAAATGAGGGGAATGGAGAACGCCGGTACTTTTGCCGCGTATTTTGCGGCATTAGTACCGTTGCGTTTGACCTTTCAGCGCAAGCGTCCCTCATTGGATTGTTCATTATCTACAACGTTTTTTAGTCTTCGCGTTTAACGATTGCAGCTGCACCCATTCCGCCGCCTACGCAGAGTGTTGCGAGACCGGTGTGGGCATTTCTTCTCTGCATCTCGTAAAGAAGAGTTACAAGGATACGACAGCCTGAGCAGCCTACCGGATGTCCGAGGGCGATAGCGCCGCCGTTGACATTGAGCTTGCTTAAGTCAAATCCAAGGTCGTGTCCGACTGCAACTGACTGTGCTGCAAATGCTTCGTTTGCCTCGATAAGGTCAAAGTCAGAGATCTGCATTCCGGTCTTTGCCATAACCTTCTTTGTTGCGGCAACGGGACCGATACCCATGATCCTGGGCTCTACGCCTGCAAGCTCTCCGCCGATCCATGTAGCCATTGGCTTGACGCCGAGCTCCTTGGCTTTCTCTTCGCTCATAACGATGATGGCAGCGGCACCATCATTTATTCCTGAAGAGTTGCCTGCTGTAACCATTCCGCCGTCCTTCTTGAAAGCGGGACGGAGTTTTGATAATGATTCGGTTGTAACACCGGCTCTGGGGCCTTCATCTGTATCAAAAATAATGGTCTGCTTTTTCTGTTTAACTTCAACGGGAACTATCTCTTCCTTAAATACGCCGTTTGCCATAGCCTTTTCACATTTCTGCTGTGAATTAGCAGCGAATTCATCGAGCTGTTCTCTTGTCAGTCCCCAGTCTTCGCAGATATTTTCAGCGGTCATTCCCATGTGATATCCGCCGAAAGCGTCTGTCAGGGCATCTCTTATCATGGTATCGATAACTGTCGAATTTCCCATTCTGTATCCGAAACGTGCCTTATCAAGTGCATAAGGTGCAAGAGACATATTCTCTGTACCGCCTGCAACGATAATATCAGCATCGCCCATTGATATAAGCTTTGCAGCAAGATTTACGCAGTGAAGTCCTGAACCGCAAAGTACATTGATGGTAGTTGCCGGAACTTCTACCGGAATACCTGCGTTTACAGCAGCCTGACGGGCAACGTTCTGTCCCTGGCCTGCCTGAATTACGCAGCCCATATAGACTTCGTCAACCTGTTCGGGTTTTACACCTGATCTTTTTAAGGCTTCTTTAATAACGATTGTTCCCAAATCAGCTGCAGGGGTGGTTGAAAGAGCTCCGCCCATAACACCGATAGCTGTTCTGCACGCACCTGCAAGTACCACTTTTCTTCCCATAACAAACGCCTCCATTGTGAAAGTATTTTTGCTTGTTAAAAAACTAACAATAAAATACTATCACAATGGAGGCGATAATTCAAGCTATACTCTTAATTAATCGACTGATACCGAAACTCCGCCGCGGCGCTCGGAAGGCTGGATAATGACAGTGGCATTTGCACCGGGATGCCATTCATACTGGTATGACTCACCGGAAGTCTGACCAATGAAAGTCTTCCATGAAACATCTGTGGTAACGCTCGGATCACATGGACCATTACCGATCCAGCAGATAACGGCATCCGGATCTACCGAGATCGTATTGTTCGTGTTGACATTTGAGAGCACGATAGGGTTTCCGTCGGACAGAACTGCAACGAAGGCATTCTTGCCGCGTGCGGTCAGGGTGGAAGTTGCCAGTCCCTTCTGTGACATGACGCCGACTCCGATAAATCGTACATTATAATCACAGTCTGCCGTGAAGGCGAGAATGTTTTCCGACTCAACGGAGATTGTTTCGCTGGGTCCGAGGTGATATACGACTACATGCTGTCCGTAATTTGCATAATATGTGACTGAATCGCCGTTCAGTGTAACCTTCATAAGCGGAAGATTTTCTCCGGTAACCCTCCTTACCAGTGATCCAAGCAGTGCCTGCCCGAGACCTGCCTGCGGACCAAAAAGAACTTTTTCGAAAGTATAGTTTTTGTATCCCATATTGTCACCGGCGATAAATGCACCTGCTTTTGTATATAAAACATCGCTTCCTGTGCATGTCACCTTTAAGGTTAACTCGTTAACTGTTTCAAAATTAAGCATTTGATGGCCCTCCTGGTGGTATAATGCTGATATTCAGTTTCAATATAGTTTTTTAAACGACCTGTACGCCGTATAGTTCACAAAGTCCGGCAAGATCTTTGGAAACTCCGTTTCCGACCGCATTGAATTTCCAGCTGTCTTTATATTTATATACTTCTCCAATCATCATGGATGTGACGTTTTCATAATATTCATCCATTTTGAAGCTTACTATTTCGGAATTGTCCGATCCATTGAGAATCCTGACATAAGCATCTTTTATCATGCTGAAATTAAGGTTTTTCTCAAAGGCTTCATTGATAGTAAGAACGAAAACGATCTTTGAAACCCGGGGATCAAGTTTCCCGAAATCAATGGTGATGAGCTCGCGATCGGCTCCGTCATCATTAAGGAATCTTGTGCTGCTGTCGGGACTGTTTTCCTGCCCGTAAAAGACGAACCAGTCATCTCCGATGATCTTACCTGAATCATTCAGAAGGAAAGCCGAAACATCCACGTCACAGTCCGGATTCAGTACATTCCAGCCCAGACAGGCTTTTATGGATGCTACCGGCCCTGACGGCATTAACGGAACTTTCTGGCCTTTCTGCGTTGTGTTCATCAATGGCGGAACAGGTTTGTCCTGTACAATAGGAGCCGGTGCAGGTTGCACAGGCGGAACATTCTGCCTTGGCTGAGCATACTGATTGCTCTGATAATCCTGCGCAGGTGCTGAATACTGAGTATTCTGATGACCGGGCACAGGAGTCGGCTGCGCCGCTACTACACGCGCATTAAGAGAATCCAGATTCTGATAGGATAACGGAGGTGTGACCTTTTTTTCATTTAAGGACATCAGGTTATCCCGGTTGATAGGAGCAGTTGATCTCATGGGAACATTATTCATACATACATCTCCCTTCTATGTCTTTTATTTTACATTAATACAGCAAAAGTTTCAAAATATATTCATTATTTAGATAAAGTCTATCATACGAAAAGAGTGTTACTGTTCACACCTTGCAGGTGCTCACAGTAACTGGATTTGCCCATTTTAAGATTGCCTTCGGCAATGGGGCAAATCCATATTT
>CAJORC010000409.1 GCA_905236615.1 uncultured Lachnospiraceae bacterium | reverse complement strand
ATATATCGGCAAATTATATTGAGAATAAGGATCTTGAGCCGGAATTTATCTGCCTTGTTGTATCAGGCGGTCATACACATCTTGTGAGAGTGGTTGATTACGGAAAATATGAGATACTCGGAGCAACTCAGGATGATGCGGCCGGAGAGGCTTTTGATAAAGTTGCAAGGGCAATAGGTCTTGGCTATCCGGGAGGACCTAAAATTGATAAAGTAGCAAAATCAGGAAATCCCGATGCGATCAATTTCCCGAGAGCACATGTGGCAGCGGGGGAATATGATTTTTCATTCAGCGGATTAAAAAGTGCCGTTCTGAATTACTTAAATTCCATGGAAATGAAAAAGGGAAAGATAGTCACAGAGGATGTTGCGGCATCTTTCCAGAAAGCAGTAGTTGATGTTCTTGTTGCAAATGCCATGGCAGCGGTTGAAAAGTACGGAGAAAAGAAATTTGCCCTTGCCGGCGGAGTTGCTTCGAATTCGGCGCTCAGAGCGGCAATGGAAGAGGCGTGTGCAAAAAGAGGAATCAGTTTCTACAGGCCTTCGCCCATACTTTGTACCGATAATGCTGCAATGATCGCAGCAGCGGGCTATTATGATTTTATAAGGGGCAAAAGGGCCGGATTGGATCTGAATGCGAAAGCGAACCTGAAAATCGGTTAAAAGAGAGGGAAGGTCAGCTATGAAGACAAATGCTATAGTGCTTGCCGGAGGAAGAGGCAGGAGAATGGGCGGAACAACGCCGAAACAGTATCTGGATCTTGCAGGAAGACCTGTTGTATATCATTCTTTGAAGGCATTTGAAGATTCTTTTATTGATAATGTTATCCTTGTCTGTACAGAGGGAGACGAGGATTTCTGCCGAAAGGAGATCGTTATTAAATACGGTCTCACAAAGGTTAATAAAATAATTTCAGGAGGAAGGGAACGCTATGATTCTGTAATGAAGGGTTTAAGCGTTTCCGGCGGTTGTGACTATATTTATATCCATGACGGGGCAAGACCCCTTTTAAGCCAGCATATCCTTGAGCGATGCCAGCATTACGTTGAAAAATACGGGGCAGCGGTTGCGGCTGTACCGGCAAGTGATACGGTTAAGATAGAGGACGGAAACGGCTTTATAAAGGATACACCCGAAAGATCATTAGTCTGGCTTATGCAGACGCCGCAGGTATTCTCGTATAGTCTTGTGAAAAATGCCTATGAAAAGCTTGCTGAATCCAGAGAAAGACTGAAAAACGCAGGAGTTTCGATAACAGATGACACAATGGTGGTAAAAATGTTCGGCGGAGTGGATGCGAAACTTGTGGAAAACAGAGAACCTAACCTGAAAATTACAACACCGCAGGATATGATCATAGCGGAAGCACTTATGAAAGCAAGAGAGACGGTCTGATGATACGGACCGTCTTTTTTTGACGTTAACATTCATATATATTATAATAGCAATTTGTGGGTACGAGATATGATCTGTACTCTTTATAAATGATTATGGATGGAATGATGATATGGCAATAAAAAAAGATGAAACTTCGGTCAAGGCACTGAAGTCCGGAGTGTGGTATACGGTTGCGTCTTTCCTGAAAAAAGGAGTGGCGTTTGCAACAACTCCGATATTTACACGACTGCTTACAAAGGGGGATTTCGGTTCATACAGCAACTTTACGGTATGGCTTTCGATATGCGCGGTAGTATGCACACTGAACTTAAAAAGTTCTGTATTCAAGGCAAGATATGATTATGAGGATGATTTTGACGGATACCTTTCGTCGATAACATTTCTTGGGACTATTTCGACAGCCGTATTTTATGCAGTGGTTGTAATATTTCAGGACTTTTTTGTAAATCTCTTAAAAATTGACATGATATATCTGCATGTGATGTTCATAGAGCTTATGCTGGCACCATCACTTGATATACTTCAGGCTAAACACAGGATAATGCAGGAATATAAAATACAGGTGGCATTATCTATTTTTGAATCTCTTGCCTGCACATTCTGCTCGGTGGCGATGGTTTTCGTATGCAAAGACAAACTTTTCGGCAGAATAATAGGTGGAGAGGTTCCGGATATCATAATTTATCTTGTGGTATTTGCAGTTCTGATTATAAGAGGAAAAAAACTGGTTTCCACTGAATACTGGAAATATGCTGCAGCTTATTCAATACCTGTTATCCCGCATCTTCTGTCTAACATTATACTGGGTTCGTCGGATAAGGTAATGATAAGGAATATGATAGGAGCAGAGGCAAATGGTAACTATTCTTTGGCATATTCCTGCGGAATGATAATATCCACACTGATGACGTCCTTTAACCAGGCTATGACGCCATGGCTTTATCAGAAGCTGCATGGTAATCAGGAAGAGTCAATAAAAAAAGTAAACCGGATATATGTGGTATCATTTGTAATAATAGTTATGGCGGCAATTCTTTTAGCACCTGAGCTTATATGGATATTGGGAGATAAGAATTATGCTGGCGTTGAGTACATCGTTCCTCCGATAATGCTTGGTTATGGATTCAAATTTGCATATACGGGTTATGTAAATATAGAACAGTATCATAAGAAAACGGGAATCGTTTCGGTGGGAACCCTTATAGCGGCAGCTTTTAATATT
>CAJORC010000408.1 GCA_905236615.1 uncultured Lachnospiraceae bacterium | reverse complement strand
CCCGCCAATATCTTCAACGGACAGATCTATTATGCCGGGCAGAAAAAAGACCACAATCTCCATGCTTTCTCTATTGCATCAAAACAGGATACTTCCATAATCGAAGGAAGTTTCTGGAATCCCGTGATCAGCGGAGGTTATGTATATTACATGAACCCTTCGGAGAATTATAAGCTCTGCCGCAGATCATTCCCGAACGGCGACGAAGAAATACTGACTGACGACCGAATTGACTGCTTCAATGTCGCTGCCGACGGAAAAATTTATTATCAGAAAAATTCCACCGAGCTTTCCGAACTCGCTCTCAAGCGAATGAACCTTGACGGTTCCGAACCGGAAATCATACTCAGTGGAAATTTCACCAATATCAATGTTACTTCAAGATATGTATATTTTTCAGAATATTCAAGCCGTGAAAAGATGTATCATCAGGCTCTGGGTGCACCTGTAAATCCTCAGGTATTTAACCCTTAATAATTAATCTTTACTCTCCTGACGGATCCGTCCATTCAGCTTCGCAGTAATGGCATCTGTAGGTTCCGTTTTCTTCATCCGAAAGATAAAAAATGTTTTCAAGCTGATGCTCAACAGAGGTAATGCATCTGGGGTTTCTGCATCTGATAACATTCTTGATTTCTTTCGGAAATTCAAGATGAGGCTTATCTATTATCTCACCGTCCTTGATCACATCAACGGTTGCACTGTGATCAAGGAAGGGAATGATATCCATATTAAAGTTATCAATAGGGCATTCAACCTTTATGATATCCTTGCGTCCCATTTTCTTTGAGGACGCATTTTTTATAAGTGCCACGCAGTATTCGCTCTCATCAAGTCCGAGATAATGATAAAGATCCATTCCCCTTCCCTGATGTATATGGTCTATAACGAAACCTTCCTGTATTTTTCCGACGTTCAGTTTATATTCTTTTTTATCCATGACTGTCTGCCTTTCGTATTTACCTTAAATTAAACCCTTATTCCCAGCATATCAAGTATTAGTGCCATGCGGATATACATTCCGTATTTAACCTGCTTAAAGTAAACCGCTCTGGGGTCATCATCAACCTCTGTGGATATCTCATTTACTCTCGGAAGCGGATGAAGCACGAGCATGTCTTTTCCTGCAAGAGCCATTTTCTTTTTGTCAAGAATATAAAAATCTTTCAGTCTTACATAATCTTCTTCGTTGAAGAATCTTTCTCTCTGAACACGTGTCATATATAAAATATCAAGTTCACCAATTACATCTTCAAGTCTGGTAACTTCTCTGTATTCGATATTTTTAGCCTTCAGTACATCGTCTCTTATGTAACTGGGCAAAGTCAGCTCCTTAGGGGAAATAAAAACGAATTTAACATTTTCATATCTTACCAGTGCGTTAATTAAAGAATGAACTGTACGGCCGAATTTCAAATCTCCGCACATTCCGAATGTCAGATTATCAAGATGTCCCTTCATGGAACGAATAGTCATTAGATCTGTAAAAGTCTGTGTGGGGTGCTGATGACCACCATCACCTGCGTTAATAATGGGAATAGCTGATTTCTCGGCAGCCACCATAGGTGCTCCCTCTTTCGGATGTCTCATAGCAGCTATATCTGCAAAATTTGAAATAACCCTTATCGTATCAGCAACTGTTTCACCTTTTGTTGCTGACGATGAATCAGCTGAATGAAAGCCGATAACTTCTCCTCCGAGCCGTATCATTGCCGTCTCAAATGAAAGTCTTGTTCTTGTCGAAGGTTCATAAAACAATGTTGCAAGTATCTTTCCGTCACACGCATGTGAATACTTGGCCGGATTATTCATAATATCGGATGCCGTATCCATAAGTGCGTCAAGCTCTTTTGCTGTATAGTCCAGCGGACTCATAACATTTCTCATCCTGCGATCTGCCCTTTCTTTCATATTTAAGGCACACATTTCGTTACGGAAAAGTGTGCCTCTCATTTAGGATCTGTTCATATGATATTGTATCGAAATCAATTCGGTATTTCAAGAGTTTTCTTTGGCCAAACAATCTCCTTTATAAAACATAGTTTTATTTCTGACAAAATGACGTCGGATGTCCGTTTTTGCAACGCCGTTGCTCAAATCTTACGATTT